>NZ_NFUX01000062.1:0-44340 GCF_002264385.1 Paenibacillus sp. VTT E-133280 | reverse complement strand
GAAAAGAGAGGCAAAAATGCCTCGGAATTGAGTAATAACCGCCGAAGGAGCCAAATAAATGGCAGATATGCTATTTAATAGTGCGAAGTAGCTTTTGGTTAGTTTGGATTACTATATACGGTCTACGGTGAAGAGTAAGAGGCAGACGTAATCAGGAGGAATGGACAATGCGTAAGATTATTGTGGGGAGTAGACAGAGTGCGCTTGCGTTGACGCAAACGGGGCATGTGATTGCCGATCTGGAGCGATTGAGCGAGGAGCATGGTTTTGGATTCACTTTTGAGGTGAAAAAGATTGTTACCAAAGGGGACCGTATCCTAGATGTCACCTTGTCCAAGGTCGGCGGTAAAGGATTATTCGTGAAGGAAATCGAGCAGGCCATGCTGGAAAAAGAAATCGACATGGCGGTGCACAGCATGAAGGACATGCCCTCCGAGCTGCCGGAGGGGCTGATCAACGGCGCTGTGCCGAAGCGCGTTGATCCGCGCGATGCACTGATCTCTAACGGAGGCGTCTCGCTGGACAAGTTGCCTCCAGGCGCACGCGTAGGCACAAGCAGCCTACGCCGTTCCAGCCAGCTAGCTGCGCTGCGGCCTGATCTGGTCATTGAGCCCGTGCGCGGCAACATTGACTCGCGGCTGGGCAAGCTGGATAGCGGGGAATACGACGCGATCCTGCTTGCTGCAGCGGGGCTGTCGCGCATGGGCTGGCAGGATCGCGTGAGCGCCTATCTGCCGCCGGAAGTTTGCCTGCCCGCTGTAGGGCAGGGCGCACTCGGCATCGAGTGCCGCGAAGATGACGCCGACCTGCGGAAGCTGTTGGCGTTATATAACGACGCCGATACAGCGTTGACGGTGGCAGCGGAGCGCACGTTCCTTGGTGTGCTGAATGGCGGCTGCCAAGTGCCGATTGGTGCTCATGCGGTGCTTGACACAGTTTCCGAAGCTGCTGGTGCGGAGCGCCAAATAATCTCCTTAACCGGAATGGTGGGAACACCTGACGGTTCAACGATTTTGAAAGAAACTTGCACTGGGATAGACCCGGTACAGCTCGGCGAAGAAGTCGCTAAGAAGCTGATCGCAAGAGGAGCGGAGAAGATACTGTCAGACGTTAGGGGATGAGGGGATTGACGGGGAAGGTTTATTTGGTAGGTGCAGGTCCCGGGGACGCAAAGCTTATTACTGTAAAGGGCCTCGAGTGTATTCGAAAAAGCGACGTGCTGGTGTACGATCGGCTGGCAAGTCCTAGATTGCTGAAAAGCATGAAGCCCGGCGGCGAGAAGATTTATGTTGGCAAGCTGCCGGATCGCCACACGATGAAGCAGGAAGAGATTAATCAATTGTTAGTTGATCTGGCTTTACAGGGGAAAACAGTGGTACGGCTGAAGGGTGGGGACCCTACGATTTTTGGCCGCGTAGGTGAAGAAGCGGAGCTGCTGCGCAAAAATGGGATCTATTACGAAATCGTACCGGGCATCACGTCGGCGATCAGCGTACCTGCTTATGCGGGTATACCTGTCACGCACCGCGATCATGCTTCTTCCCTGTCGATTATCACCGGACATGAGAGTCCGGATAAACTGGACCATTCCATTCATTGGGATAAAGTAACGAATGCCACAGGGACGTTAGTGTTCCTGATGGGCGTAGCTAAAATAGGATATATCAGCGCCCAGCTGATCAAGCATGGGCGTCCGCCAGAAACACCGGTGGCACTGGTGCGCTGGGGTACCCGCGCAGATCAGGAGACACTGACGGGAACCCTCGCCGATATTGAGGCGAAGGTGAAGGCGGCGGATTTTCAGCCGCCGGCCGTCATCGTCGTTGGCGACGTGGTGCTGCAGCGTGAGCAGCTGAAGTGGGCCGAGGCAATGCCGTTATTCGGCAAACGCATCGTGGTGACAAGGGCTCGCAGCCAAGCAAGCGAGCTGGTGGATAGGATTGAGGAACTCGGCGGGGAACCCTACGAGTTCCCGGTGATCGAGACGATCATGCCGGATGGCGCAGAGAAGAAGGAGAAGATTGCAGCGGCGTTTGGCGCGCTGGAATCGTACGACTGGGTATTCTTCACTAGCCCGAACGGCGTGGAGTTTTTTTGGCGCCACTTGGCGGAGCAGGGGGCGGACATTCGGGGGCTTCACCGCGCAAGGATTGCAGCGGTGGGGCCAGGCACAGCAGCCGCGCTGGCGCAGCGCGGGGTGATTGCTGAAGAACTTCCGGCGAAGTTTCAGGCGGAAGGTCTGATTGAGACGTTCGGTCCCCGGCTGCTGCCGGGGCAGAACGTGCTGTTGCCGCGCGGCGATCTGGGGCGCGACTGGCTGCCGGACAAGCTGAGAGAGCTTGGCCTTCAAGTCACTGACGTCGATACCTATGAGACGGTTGTGACGGGTGAGGATGACGACGAGCTGTTGAAGCTGCTGGAGGAGGGGCGCGTTCACGCGGTGACTTTTACCAGTTCTTCGACGGTGCGTAATTTCATCCACATTCTGAAAAGAATGGGGCTCGAAGATCCACTTCCACTGCTAGCTAATGTTAAGATAGCCTGCATCGGGCCATTAACCGAGCAGACTGCCGTGGAAGCGGGACTTACTCCGGGTCTGCTACCTGAAGAAGCAACGATTAATAGTCTGGTTCAGGAGCTCTGCCGCTGGAATGCGGAGACTCAACTTCAAAAAGCTTGAATGGACGCGAATCGAACATCGGCTTTATAACATCGTCTGAAGTTGTATCTATCTAGGAAGTCTCACACTGCTATTGTAAGTAACTTAAGTAGCATGAGCTTGGCCTCCGAACGTAGTTACTGTTGAAACTCAGAGTATGATGGACGGCTGAGTTGTAAACTAACTGGTGTGTATGGGTGAGTAAGTCTATGTACGTATAAAGTTCACGTAGCTCTAACTGATATGTTAGATATTGGGTACTTGGATTAATATGCAACCTAGTGGAAATATAGCTTTTTAATCTGGTTACGAGACTGGTTATGAGGTCTGTTAGCATGAGGTCAGATTGAGGTTTAGTTGCACTTTATACACTTAAATTCCCTGAATATTAGCGAAAATCCATTTTAGTTGTAATATGTGCAATTAAATATGCGCTAAAACAAGGGTTTTCGCTCTTTTGTAATAAATAACTGTAGAGAGTGCAACTAAAACTTACAGTTACGATAAAACTTCAAAATAACTGCACAAACTACAACTATGCCGCAGTTAGTCAACGATCGAGGGTTTAGTTATATATTTTATTTTTCAGGAGGATGAACCAATGAGCTTTCCAATTACACGTCACCGCCGTTTACGCGGTTCAGCAGGAATTCGTGGTATGGTGCGGGAGACGGTACTGAATGTGCTGGATTTTTTGCAGCCGATATTTGTGACTTATGGAACAGGTGTGAAGAATGAGATTAGCTCGATGCCGGGCGTGTATCATTTTTCGCTGGATACTTTAAAAGCAGAAGTGGACGAGATTGCCGCCCTAGGCATTCCGGCTGTGTTGTTATTCGGGATTCCTGAAACGAAGGATGCTATCGGTTCTTCCGGTTTTGCAGAGGATGGAATTGTGCAAGAGGCTACGCGCTTGATTAAGCAATGGTACCCTGAGCTATTGGTCGTTGCAGATACCTGCCTTTGTGAATTTACGGATCACGGACATTGCGGAATGGTGCACACGCATACGGTGAACGGCGTCGTGCATGGTGATGTCATTAACGACGCTTCACTGGACCTGCTGACTCGTACGGCGGTATCCCAAGCTAAAGCTGGAGCAGATATTATCGCCCCTTCGAATATGATGGATGGATTCGTACACGCGATTCGTGCGGGACTGGATGAGAATGGCTTTGAGCATGTGCCGATTATGTCGTATTCGGTCAAATATGCTTCGGCATTTTATGGCCCTTTCCGCGAAGCTGCGGATTCAGCACCACAGTTCGGGAATCGCAAAACGTATCAAATGGACCCTGCCAATCTGCGCGAAGCGCTCCGTGAAGCAGAATCCGATGTGCTGGAAGGCGCAGATATGTTGATGGTGAAGCCGGCTCTGGCTTACTTGGACGTGATTCGTACGATCCGTGACCAGTTCGATTTACCTCTCGTGGCTTACAATGTGAGTGGCGAATATTCCATGGTAAAAGCAGCGGCACTGCAAGGCTGGATTGACGAGCAAGCCGTTGTGTTGGAAATGCTGACTGGCATGAAACGCGCCGGAGCAGATATTATTATTACTTATTTCGCAAAAGATGCTGCGCGCTGGCTGCGTGGTTAATCTCTTTCACAACGATATCGCTGCATAGGCAGTTGCCTTATACTTGTGTGATCAAGAACAGAACAGGAGTGAAGATAGATGAGTAATGAGCCAATGGCGCGTAAAGAAGAAGCGTCCCGCAAGGCTTTTGATGAAGCAAAACAATATATTCCCGGTGGGGTAAACAGCCCTGTACGGGCGTTCAAATCCGTAGGATTGACTCCGGTTTATGTGGATCATGGGATCGGATCGCGTATTTATGATATCGACGGCAACAGCTTTATCGACTATGTATGCTCGTGGGGACCGCTAATTATGGGCCATGCGCATCCGGAGGTTGTAAAGGCCTTGCAGGAGACGGCGGTAAAAGGGACAAGCTTTGGTGCACCAACTTTACTTGAAACTGAAATGGCAAAAACGGTTGTTGAACGTGTAGCCTCAGTAGATATCGTACGTATGGTTAACTCCGGAACGGAAGCGACGATGAGTGCGATTCGTTTGGCACGTGGTTACACGGGACGCAGCAAAATCTTGAAGTTCGAAGGCTCGTATCACGGTCACGCAGATAGTCTGCTTATCAAGGCGGGTTCCGGGGTAGCCACATTAGGTTTGCCGGATAGCCCAGGTGTTCCCGAAGGTGTGGCAGTCAATACGATTACTGTTCCATACAATGACTTGGAATCCACTCAGATTGCTTTCGAACGTTTCGGCAGTGAGATTGCCGCAGTGATCGTAGAGCCGATTGCCGGCAATATGGGTGTTGTACCACCACTTCCGGGATTTCTAGAAGGACTTCGCAAATTAACTTCAGACCACGGATCTTTGCTTATTTTTGATGAGGTAATGACAGGCTTCCGTGTCAATCGTGGCTGTGCGCAAGGCTTGTTTAACATTACTCCGGATATTACCTGCTTCGGTAAAGTCATCGGTGGAGGACTTCCAGTAGGCGCTTATGGCGGCAAAAGAGAGATCATGGAGCAAATCGCTCCTACGGGACCGATCTATCAGGCTGGCACACTTAGTGGTAATCCATTGGCAATGGCGGCAGGACTCACTACGCTGAAGCTGCTGACATCGGAAGTTTATGATCGTCTGGAGCAATTAGGTGCGCGTCTGGAAGCGGGATTGAAAAAGAATGCAATCGAAACTGGTGTTCCGCTGACGATTAACCGCGTGGGTTCGATGGTCTGTCCGTTCTTCACGGAAGGGCCTGTAACGGATTTTGAGACGGCCAAGACAAGCAACACGGATCTTTTCCGTCGTTATTTTGGTCATATGCTGAGCCAAGGCATCAGCGTGCCACCTTCACAGTTTGAAGGCATGTTCGTGTCGGCTGCGCATAGTGAGCAGGATATTGATGATACCATTGAGGGCCATTATAATGCCCTGAAGGCCCTTTGAGTACTGGAGCCGGAGAACGAACCGGTGGCGGAGCTTGGACAAGACGTGGAGAGTGGCTGGAAGTAACACCCGGCAAAATCATTACTGGAGCCGAGGATGCTGAAGCTGCCATTGATAAGTGGCTGCTGGAAACCGTAGGCATGCCTGAGAAGCTTCATCTGCGTCTGCGCCGCGAGGGGGGGATTCAGTGGAAGGGAGATCGACTTCGACTGGCACTTTTTCCGGATCGTGAAGCGGGCATTGAACCCGTATGGGAAGCGCTTGAAGTGCTGTATGAGGATGATTTTTGCCTGGTTGCCCACAAGCCGGCAGGCATGGCGGTTCATCCGGATGGCAGTGGCTTAGGTGTAACGCTGGATCACCTTGTAGCAGCGCATTATGTTGCTTCCGGTGATAGTGTAGCTGTAAGGCATATTCACCGCCTCGACAAGGATACAACTGGCCCGGTGATGTACGCCAAGAATGAATTCGCTCAGCTTGTCCTAGACGAGAATATGCGTGAAAAAAGCATCTCGCGGCTCTACGCCGCGATCGTAGAAGGCATAGTGCCATCTGCGCTTAAAGTGATCGATGCGCCGATTGGACGCGATCGTCATCATGCGGCGCGGAGAAGAGTCTCACCGGGCGGGCAATTCGCCGTGACTCGAATCCTCGGACGCGAAGCACTGCATGGCGGGAGCCTGGTGCATGTGCAGCTTGAGACCGGAAGGACGCATCAGATTCGCGTCCATCTCAGCCATATGGGTCATCCCTTGTATGGGGATGCGCTATACGGCGGCCCGGTCTGGGCTTCCAGCGCTAGTGGCCGACATGCGCTCCATGGCGAGCTGCTGTCTTTCCGCCACCCTTGGAGCGGTGAAATGCTCGAAGTGAGCGATCCGTGGCCGGAGGATATGCTGCAGCTGCGGGAGCTGCTGTCTGAAGCGCCTTGACGGTAACGTTATAAACCTGAGAACCGTGGAATCAGCAAATGCTGGTTTCACGGTTTTTTTTATCTATTTTTCGTAGAGTATATAATTTTCTGTTTTTTCAGAAAGAAGCATCTATCCATGTCCTAATAGCAAAAGCAGCATATAATACTTTGTTCATGCGGAGTAGTGCATCTATTGGTCGTCAGATAGGTTCAAATAGCCCCTGAATTCAGGAAATTAATAGCATCCTGTCCGGTTAGGGCTACCAAAGTTGTCATGCCTTTCTTTTTGAAGCATATACATGTGGGGAGTAACATTTTGGGCTTATGCTCTGGGCCTGTCTCAGGGTTAGATTATGCCAAGAAGGAGGACATATCCCGTGTTTGATCAGTCCCACGGCTTGCGGTTTGATATTTATGAACGCATTCACCTATCGGAAGAGCTTCCGGGAATAGCTGAGCTGGAGGAGGTTGAACTACTTCCGGAAATCCAGGTGATTCAGCGGGAGGATCGTGCCGAGTTATATGGTCAGCTGTTGCTTACCGGACTCTACCGGAGTGAAGATGACCGGACACAACGTCTGGAGCACGCCATTCCCGTTGAAATCACTGTTCCGCTTACACGCGTCAGCTCGATTGAAGATATTGGGGTGGAGATCGAGAATTTTGATATTGATCTGCTCACGATGCGTACTGTGAATATAACAGGCGTATTATCCCTGCGGGGAATCGGTGGTGCGGAACCTCAACCACAGCCGGCCTGGCAGCAGGAAGAGTACACAGTGGCTTATTCCCCTCTCAGTGATGACAGGGTAGAAGCAACAGCGGAGCATCAAGAACATGACAATGACGCACTTTATGAAAATTCTCAGTGGACCTTTGGTGAGGATGCATCGGAGGTTGCTGTAGAAGAACATGAGCACGCTGAAGCGAATGAACAGGAAACAGAAGAATCATTGGTCTCAAGTGGAACTGGTCAATCGTCCCCTATAGTGAATTTCTCATCCGCTCATGAGAAGGACAAGGGCGCGAAAGCTAGGACGCATAGTCTGGATTTGGAAACAGAGGATTCCAAAGCCGGAATAGCGGATTACTGGTTTAAAGCGGAGTCACAGAATGAAGCTGAGGCCACTCCGCTGGATCATGTTAGCCAGGCGAGTCAAGCGGATCAGGAGCAAGAAGCGGAATATACTTTTGCTTCAAGAGAAACCGCTGTTCCAGCAGCGATTACCGACGCAGACAAAGATATCGCTGTATTTGCTTCTGAAAACGTAGCAAACCATGCGCTTCACACACAAGAAGAGAATGCGCAGCCGATCAGTGAGAATACGAACGAAGGCTTAGTTTCTCAGGAGACTGTGCCACATACCGAGGAGAAACAAGATCTTAAGATTGCGCTAGGAAGCAAGCAAGAAGCGGAGGCTCCAGCCAAAGAACATCTCACCTTCTCTTCATTACTCAGCTCTAGTCGTTCTCGTAAAGAACAAGAGGCTCTCCTATCTGAAGGAAATGCATCGGCTGCAGCGATCATTCCAGAGGCCGGAAATAATACGGAGTGGAAGAGCAGATTCATTACCGGAGCAGATGGCGCTAACCTATTCCGTAAGGTTCGCCTTTGCATCGTACAGCGTGAAGAAACGTTGGATACAATCGCAGAGAAGTATCAGCTAAGTGCGCGGGAGCTGGGAATGTATAATCGATTGTCCGGGCAGAGTGTAGAAGAAGGGCAAGTGTTGTACATTCCATAAATGAATTACAATGCATATTCACATGAATAGATGAATCCCGGTCTGTTAGTAGATCGGGATTTTTGTCAAAATATAAGAATATATAAGTTTCACGTTATACATTATCCTTATATTTCTCGAATAAACGCTTACCGTCCGTAAAAGGACGTCGAAGGCGTTTATTCTTGTGTGACCGGAGAACGTTAGAATACGGGGTATCTAATCAATGCAGTGTGAGGAATCGAATGAAAATTCGACATATGCCCGCTATAAGTCGAAATTCCGCTCAAAGTCCCGCTGTAGAAGCCTATTCAGGTTGACTAGGGATGACTCAAAATGTATTATGGAGTAAGCAATATCTAAGTAAAGACTGGGAACGGGAAGAGTAGGCGGTCAGCCCTTCAGAGAGCGGAATGCAAGTGCTGTGACATTCCGTAGGATACAGCCACCGAAGTCGCCCCGGAGTCGCCCTTCTGAGCTTGTCTTCATGGATATGAAAGATAAGTTAGGATGTGGCCGGTAGCAGCCGTTATCTGTACGAGTGTCGCGCTAAGCTTCTGAACCGTAAGGTGAGAGAAGTGCAGGTTTATTTTTCATTGGCGCGAAACAAAGGTGGTACCGCGAAAGAATGGCCTTTCGTCCTTTGAGACGAGGGGTCTTTTTGTTTTTTAGAAACCAACTACAAGTAACCAAGTGGAGGTATCAGAGAATGGCTGACCCAAACAATCTAACAGCGGCAGAGGCTGCCGCTGCAAATGATTCTAAGAATGAAATGCCAACCACGTATGATCCGAAATCGGCAGAAACCAAGTGGTATTCCTACTGGACAGAGGGTGGATATTTCCGTGCAGGCGGGCGTCCAGATGCAAAAGCATACAGCATTGTAATCCCGCCACCAAACGTAACGGGAATGCTGCACATTGGTCATGCGCTTGATTTTACGCTTCAGGATATCCTGATTCGTACGAAACGGATGCAGGGCTTCGACACGTTGTGGCTACCAGGTACGGACCATGCCGGTATCGCAACGCAGACAAAGGTAGAGCAAAAGCTGCGTGAGCAGGGGATTTCTAGACATGATCTCGGCCGCGAGAAGTTCCTGGAGCAGGTGTGGGAGTGGAAAGATAAATATGCGAACACCATTCATGAGCAGTGGGCTAAGATGGGGCTTTCCCTTGACTATTCCCGCGAACGTTTTACCCTGGATGAAGGGTTATCGAAAGCTGTACGCGAGGTATTCGTTAAGCTCTATAATAAAGGCCTGATCTACCGCGGCAAACGTATTATCAACTGGGATCCGGCGGCTCGTACAGCATTGTCGGATATCGAGGTTGAATATAAAGAAGTTAATGGTCACTTGTATCACCTGCGTTACCCGCTCAAAGACGGTAGCGGATTTATCACAGTGGCGACTACACGTCCGGAGACGATGCTGGGTGATACAGCGGTTGCTGTTCATCCGGAAGACGATCGTTACAAAGATCTAATCGGCAAAACGTTGATCCTGCCGATTATTGGCCGTGAGATTCCGATTATCGCTGATGATTATGTAGACAAAGAGTTTGGTAGTGGTGCGGTTAAGATTACACCCGCTCATGATCCGAATGACTTCGAAATGGGTCAACGTCACAACTTACCGCAGATTAACGTAATGGATGAGAGCGGTACGATGAATGAAGAAGCAGGACCTTACCAAGGTCAAGACCGGAGTGTATGTCGTAAGGCCATTACTGCTGACCTGAAGGAGCAAGGCGTCCTGATCAATATCGAAGATCATGTGCATCAAGTAGGACACAGTGAGCGCTCTGGAGCGGTTGTTGAGCCGTACTTGTCTACACAATGGTTCGTAAAGATGCAGCCGCTGGCTGAAGCTGCCATCAATGCACAGAAGGATGGGAACGGGGTTAACTTCGTACCGGACCGTTTCGAGAGAACTTACCTGAACTGGATCGAGAACGTACGTGATTGGTGTATTTCCCGTCAGCTGTGGTGGGGACATCGTATTCCAGCATGGTATTCCGAGTCTACTGGTGAATTGGTTGTAGCGAATGATGAGGAAGAAGCGCGCCGGATCAGTGGCTTAACCGACTTGAAACAGGACGAAGATGTACTGGATACCTGGTTCAGCTCTAATCTGTGGCCTTTTGCCACACTAGGATGGCCGGATGAGGACAGTGCGGATTTCAAACGCTACTACCCGAACGATGTGCTCGTAACGGGCTACGATATTATTTATTTCTGGGTAGCACGGATGATCTTCTCTGCCCTCGAATTCACCGGAGAAAAACCATTCTCAGATGTATTGATGCATGGTTTGGTAAGGGATTCTGAAGGTCAAAAAATGTCCAAATCGCTCGGAAACGGTGTAGACCCCCTTGAAGTCATCGAGAAGTATGGCGCAGATGCAATGCGCTACATGATTTCTACCGGAAGCACAGCTGGACAGGATCTCCGCTTCCGCTGGGAAAAGGTTGAGCAGGCGCGTAATTTCGCCAATAAGATCTGGAATGCATCACGCTTCGCGCTGATGAATTTGGAAGGCGTAAGCTTTGAGAATATTGACATTTCGGGTGAGCTAAGTACTGCTGATCGCTGGATTTTGCACCGTCTGAACGAAACTTCTCGTGAGATTACGCGTCTAATTGACTCGTACGAGTTCGGTGAGACCGGTCGCCAGCTGTACAACTTCATTTGGGACGATCTATGTGACTGGTATATTGAGTTCGCGAAGCTGTCACTTTACGGATCAGATGCCGCGGCCAAAGCGAAGACACAGTCTGTACTTGCCTATGTACTAGACCGCACAATGCGCTTGATCCATCCGTTTATGCCGTTTATTTCGGAAGAAATATGGCAGCATCTTCCGCATGAAGGGGAGACGATTACGCTGGCTGCATGGCCGGAGTATGATGCGGCTCTGGAGAATCCGCAAGCCGTAGCGGAAATGAACCTGCTGATGGATGTAATCCGGGCCGTTCGTAATATCCGGGCTGAAGTGAATGTGCCGATGAGCAAAAAGGTTGAATTGATCATCAAAGCGGGTAATGAAGAGACGCTGAGTATTATCACCCGTAACGACAACTATATTGGACGCTTCTGTAATACGTCTTCCTTCGAAGCTGGCCTGAATCCAGAAACGCCGGATAAGGTAATGTCCGCTGTAGTAACAGGAGCGGAACTGCTTCTGCCATTGTCGGGACTCATTGATATTGAACAAGAAATCGCTCGTCTGGAAAAAGAAGTACAGGCGCTGAACAGCGAAGTAGAACGCGTAGAGAAAAAACTGAGCAATCAAGGCTTCGTGGCCAAAGCTCCTGCTAAAGTTATCGAAGAGGAACGGGCGAAACAGGCAGATTATTCTGCTAAGCGTGAGAAAGTACTTGCCCGCATCGTAGAGCTGAGAGGATAAGAGACATGGATGACCTAAATCGGGGCGGAAGTACCGCCCCTCTTGCGACATACACCGAAGCGGTTGCTTGGATCAAGAGCCTAATCCCTTTTGGGATAAGGCCAGGTTTAGATAGAATCGAGATGTTGATGGACAAGCTTGGGAATCCGCACCGTCGTCTGAAGTTTATTCATGTGGCGGGTACGAATGGCAAAGGTTCAACTTGTGCTTTTTTGACTAGTGCACTTATACAAAGCGGCTATTCAGTAGGCACCTTTACATCTCCGTATATTACAAAGTTCACGAACAGGTTCCAATATAATAATACGGACATCTCTGAAGAAACGCTTGTCGAGCTGGTTAACCAATTACGTCCACTAGTCCAAGAAATTTCGGAAACGGAGTTTGGCTCACCTACGATGTTCGAGGTAACTACAGCTGTGGCCATTCTATTTTTTGCGGGCGTCTCTTGTCCTGATGTTGTCGTATGGGAGACCGGGCTTGGGGGAAGGCTGGATGTAACGAACATCGTGACTCCGATTGTTTCTGTGATTACTAATGTTGGTCATGATCACATGGATATTTTGGGAGATACGCTAGAGAAGATTGCCATGGAGAAAGCCGGAATTATCAAGACGGGCGTACCTGTTGTTAGCTGCGTAACTCAGCCGGAAGTCGTGGCAGTTCTGAAAGAGAAAGCAGCGGCTTGCCGCTCTACGCTTTATCTTGCCGGAGAAGATTTTAGCTATAAGGCTAATGAAATCCGTGAGGATGTGCAGACTTTTCATTTTAAGGGTCCCTTTCGTTCGCTTGAACTTGGGATCGTAATGAAAGGCGAGCACCAGATTAGTAATGCGGCAGCTGCCATGATGGTACTTGAGGTTCTGCGTCAGTATATGGCCTTTATGCTTGAGGATGAAGATGTGCTTGAAGGTTTGCGCCACGCATTTTGGGCTGGAAGACTGGAAGAGGTAAGCAAGTCTCCAAGGATCGTACTGGATGGAGCACATAATCCGGAAGGTGCGGAGAGTCTTGCAAAAAGTCTGCCTCAGCTCTACCAATACGGTAAATTAAATTTACTTATGGGAATGCTGTCAAATAAGCATCATGAATCCTACTTTAAGCATATACTGCCTATAGTGGATACGCTCATCCTGACCGAACCGGATTTCCAGAACAAAATGGACGCGGAGAATCTGCAAGTTATCGCAGAAAGTCTGCGGGAGAAATATGCCAAGGAAAACTTGGCAATCATAGTAGAACATAATTGGGGAAAAGCGCTGCAGCTACTGAAGTCGATTACAGCGGAGGATGACCTTGCCGTCGTATCTGGTACGCTGTATTTAATCTCTGACGTACGCGGTACACTTTTGCAGCAACCCGATACTGAAAAAGGCTGGTGACGACTGTTGGATACTACTGAACGTGTGCATTTTATAGGGATCGGCGGCTACGGAATGAGCGCGATTGCCCGGGTAATGCTAGAAATGGGATATACAGTTACGGGCTCCGATGTGGCTGCCCAGGAATTAACGGAAAAATTGATTGCTAAAGGTGCCAAGATTTATATCGGGCATACAGCAGAACAAGTAAAAGGTGCGGATCTAGTCGTATACTCTACGGCTTTGTCTAGTGATAACGTGGAATGGGTGGAAGCTGAGCGTCTTAAGATTCCCATTCTGCATCGTTCGCAAATGTTAGCCCGTTTATTGAATGAACGTAAAGGGGTAGCCGTTGCTGGTGCACACGGAAAAACTACTACCTCCTCCATGATTGCACTTGTGATGGAAGAGTGTGATGTTGATCCAACGTATATTATCGGCGGAGAAATTATGAACGTGGGTACGAATGCAAAGGCGGGACAAGGTGAGTTTGTAGTAGCGGAAGCAGATGAGAGCGATGGCTCTTTCCTGCACTATCACCCTTGGCTTGGGATCGTTACGAATGTTGAAGCGGATCACTTAGAAAATTACGACGGGGACTTTAACCGTCTTAAGGCTGCATACGTACAGTTCATGAACCAAACTCGCGAAGATGGAACGGCTATAGTATGCGCTGACGACGAGAATGTGATTTCTCTTTTACCTGAAGTAACAGGTAAGGTAATTACTTATGGCATCAAGTCGAACACTGCAGATTATATTGCCACTGATATTATTCTAGGCGATCGTCAAGTATCGTACACGATGAATCATAATGGAGAAGTGCTTGGACGGATTGAACTCTCAGTTCCCGGACAGTACAATCTTTATAATTCAATGGCAGCGGTAATCGCCTGTTTGAAATCAGGGGTTTCTTTTGAGAAAATTGCTGAAGCGATTGTGAAATTTCATGGTGCGAAGCGCCGTTTTCAAGTGCTCGGAGAAGTCAATGACATTCTGGTCATTGATGATTATGCGCATCACCCTACAGAGATTCAGGCAACGATCAGTGCTGCCAAGGCAACAGGGAAACGGATTATTGCGGTATTCCAGCCTCAGCGCTATACACGTACTTTCTTCCTGTTAGATGCTTTCAGCCGTGCCTTTAGCGAAGCCGACGAAGTCATCATCACTGATATTTACTCTCCGGCTGGAGAGAAACAAATCGAAGGTGTTACTTCTGCGAAGCTGGTTGAGCTAATCGTTAAGAACAGTAATGCGGGCGCGAGACATCTGCCAACTAAAGAAGATGTGCTTGCTGATCTGACCCCTCGTATTGCTCCAGGTGATCTGGTGATTACGATGGGCGCAGGCGATATCTGGAAGGTCGGATACGCACTGGCGGACGGTTTGAAGAAGAAGCATTAAGTTTACAAATTGAGGCAAATTCGAGGATATTTATATTCTCTATTCAATAGCACTTCCCCAAAATTCCGTTCAGATAATCCTTGTGTTTATCTGAACGGAACTTAGAGGGAAGTGTTTTTTTGGTATTGTTAACGTATTTACTGATATAGTTATAAAGTGCTATAGTGCTGGTTGAAGAGGATTGAATTTTTAACATATATTTGTGGAGATATTTTCGCATAGGTGGTGACGTATGAGCTCCCTGTTTGAAATTAGAACACTGATTTATTTGTTTATTTTCGGAAATTTATTTATATTGCTGCTTATCACCAATTATCGGAGTACTGCTGTTAAAGATACAGCCTCCACCTTGTTCATCCGATCAAAGGAAGTGCAGCTACTCTTTTGGTGTTCGATTTTATTATGGGATTATCTCCCTCATGCGTTGTCCATTCCGCTTAGCAATGCTCTGATCCTTGGAGGGTGCTGTCTAGAAATTACAGCGTTACTGCTGATGATGGGAGTATTGGGGCCAAGAATAAAGCGATATTACATCATCCTTTCGGTATTGAGCACCATTAGTTTTAGTATCATCGCATTATTTTTTAATCATTCCAACTTGCGCATTGCTTGTACTTCACTTTGGTCTATCCTATTTATAGTTTATCCAGCTTATCATCTAACTGTGAATAAAAAGGCTACCCCTCTTCAAAAAATATTAGGCGTATTATTTTATGTATTTGCAGCGATTATGCTGATGCGGGCGCTTGTTGCATTGATTTGGGAGCCTGAAATGAATGTGTTCTCAATAAATCTTACGCAATATTTGTATTATTTGGGGATGTATTTATTATTTATCGTAGGGGCTGCCGGTTTTATTCTTCTCTCCAATGAGCATTCCTTCGTCAAACTAAAAAGAATAGCCAGTTATGATGATTTAACAGGGATCCTAAACCGTGGAGCATTTCTTCAGGAAGCGGAGATAAAGCTTGAAAAGGCATTTCGAGCACAGGAGTACTTCTCGTTTTTACTATTGGATTTGGATTATTTTAAAAAGGTCAACGATACTTATGGTCATGATACCGGTGACATTGTGCTGGAAGACTTCGCATCGACGATTAAAGATAATCTCGGAAATGGAGATTTGTTTGGCAGACTAGGGGGCGAGGAATTCGCAGTCATACTCTGTGGGGCAGATGAGCAAAGCTGCGATCAGAAAGCTGAAGCGCTTCGTGAGGCGATAATGAATACTTCCACTAATAAGGTTCAACAGGGGTACACAGTTAGTATAGGTGTAATTACGATCATGCCTGATCAGGAGATCTCGATAAATAAGTTGTACAAGCTAAGCGACAAGGCATTATATCAGGCCAAACAAGAGGGAAGAAATAGAGTCATCAGATACCGATATGTATACTGAGAGTCAGGAATACTAGGGGAGGTGAACTTCACTTATATGCATCTGGATCTCCAGACACTGCTGGTGTGTCTCTTTTTGTGGCAATCGTTCACGGTACTGCTTATCGTGGTGTATCGTTTGCGGTATGCGCAGGAACAGACTTCTTCATTGTTTATCACAGCAAAATATTTGCAACTAGCAGCCTTGATCCTCATATTACTGAAGGATGTTATAGATACACCACTTAGTCTACCGATCATAGCACTTCTTGCTCTGGCTGGGGGCACGCTCGAAAGCTTGGCGCTTCTAATGCTTCTCAGAGTATTCGGGAGCAAGGTGGAGCGATATTATTCTATATTATTCGGAGTATCCATTCTCGTTGTGGTGCTTATGTATTTGTTGATGCCAGAGGATCCGCTCGTTATTCCAGTCGCTTGTCTGGCCGGAGTTCTGATTATAGCCTATCCTGCTTATATACTATGTCTGAAGGTCATGGAGACTTCGCTGCAAATAATAATGGGACTGCTATATGGTCTTGTCATCTTATCGTTGGCGGGTAGAGCTTTGGAACCGCTGTATTCTGTATTAGGAATCAATACACAGGTTGCACAATTTCTTGATTTATTCTTTTATCTCGGGATTTATTTGTATATGTTTCTAGGAACCGCGGGAATGATGCTGCTTTATAGAGAGGATTCCTTTGCAGAAATGGAGCGGGTAGCAACTTATGATGAGTTGACCGGAATTTTGAATCGCAGGTCGTTCGTTCTGCGTGCTCAGCCTTTAATAGCTGCTTCAGCCATGAAGAAGCTGCCCTATTCTTTTTTACTGCTGGATGTCGATCACTTTAAGAGCATAAATGATAATTACGGCCATAATACAGGGGACCAAGTACTGACTGATTTGGCGTCTAAAATAGAGCAACAGCTTGGACATGGTGATCTAGTCGGAAGATTTGGGGGAGAAGAGTTCGCAGTACTCCTGCACAGAGCCGATGAGAAGAGTAGTGATGTTATTGCTGAAGGAATGCGCACAGCTGTTATTGGTTCAATGATTCATGGCGTACCGCTGCACTACACGATAAGTATTGGAGTCATCACGATAGAATCGGGCGAACGTTTGTCTCTAAATAATCTCTACAAACTTTGTGATAATGCATTGTATAAAGCTAAGAGAAAGGGCCGGAACTGCGTTGTTAGAAGCTACGAAATATAAAAGTGTCTTTCTTTCGTCATTAGATGAGGAAGACGCTTTTTTTGTTTGCATAGGGAATAGTTCAGAATACCTAACAAGTTTAAAATTTCAGAATAGAAAATTCATGTTCGTGTATTACTGGGAAAATAGTTTTTTTGCTTTAATCTTCAAAAAAATGGCGATTTATATAGGTTTATCGCAATGATTTCCGAATAAAGTATGAAAATATATAAAAAATTTAAAGGTTTCCCTATAAATCGACAAAAATTTTATGTGAAATGAGTTACTATTGAACTGCATCTAAAGTTGCAGTGATAAGTAGAGAGGATTTATATAAAAAATTCAAGGAGCCAGAGTCATGCGAGAAAGAATGCTGTTCCTTTCAGCTCAGAATCAAAGCGCAGAGGATCTAGAAGGAGAAATGAGAACAGGGAGTATTCTCGAGATTTTGCTAGGGAAATTTGATATTGATTTGCTGACCTATGCCAGTACGCTCAAGGATATATCTACAAATGATGGAACTGCACTAAAGGTTCATTACATTAACGGGTGCATTACCTCGTGGAGATCTATGCTACGTCCCTTACATATATTACAGAATTTCACTAATCGGAGTCATGCGGAAAAAGACATGAAGAGTACAATCATGGAACTTTGTAGATCGAATAATTACAGACACGTGTTTATATCGCATAGCTTGCTGGGAAATTGCATTGATATGGTTCGTAATCTGCTTCCTGAGGCCAGTGTTATTACAGATACGTATCGTTTTGAGAGCGGGCTTGCTGTTGGAAAAGAAATTGGGAAGCCGAGCAGCAGTAATCCTTATTATAAACTAAATGAGGCTTTGGTTCGGCGGAATAAGCGAAGACTAATGAATAAAACGGGTGTTCTCTTGGCAACCTCGGAATGGGATGCCCTTTCATTCAAATCTCTATCCTTTGCGGATGCCCGTAAAGTGCATGTTGTTCCTCATTTCATAAAAATGAATGAATATGACACTTTTACTGAGCCTGTTGCAAAAGAAAATTCAATGGTTCTGCACTGGAATATGAACACCAGACAGGGGATTAAGGCTGCTCAAAGCTTCTTTAAGAAAAGCTACCCTTTGATTAAAGAACAAGTGCCTGATATCAAGTGTTACATTACCAGCCCTGAGGTTCATACGGATGTGTTGACGCTTATAAAGGATGATGTATCGGTCATTATCACTGGACCTTTGAAACCGTCTGCTGATTATATACGTCGTGCTAAAGCGGTTCTTGTGCCTATCCTTGAAGGTTGTGAAGTCTCCAGAAACATTCTGGAATCATGGGCACTCAAAACGCCGGTGGTTACTAGTTCTACAGTATGCGAGCGATTGAACTGTGAGCATAACCGTAATATTTTGCTTGCTAATACCTCAGTTGATGTTGTTGCTAGCGTAATAACATTGTTAAAGAATCCTGAGATAGCAACGATTATTGCTGATCGGGCGCATCGCACATTGTTGAAGGACTACGAAGTGAATTATGTGAAGAATAAGATTCTTAGTCTTGTGTAAAAGGTGCGCCAGAGAAGGCTCTGCCTGCAGTATATAAATAACCCGCGAGGACTTTTTAGAGTCCTGCGCGGGTTATTTCGTTCTTGTATGATTTTACAGCAGGTTGCGGCGTAATTCTTCTGGAGATTTCGGAGATAACATTCCAAGTGGAATATCGAATACTGTACGTGCTCCGCTCTGTCCTTGTTGACTCATACGCTGAGCGGCTCTGGCATAGGCCACGAGAACACTGGCTGTAAATTCTGGATTGCTCTCCAGCTTCAGGCCGAATTCAACAATCTGCTTCGTGCCTTCCCCTGTTACACCACTACGAATAACAAATCCACCATGCGGAATACCGCTATGTTCAGCAGCTAGTTCTTCTTCAGTGATGAAAGTAACCGTAGTGTCATAATCAGCAAAATAGTTCGGCATATTCACGATTTCTTCGCGAATGCGTTCTTGATCTGCCCCTGCCTCAGCCACTACAAAACACTCTCTAAGGTGTTTTTGGCGAGTGGTAAGCTCTGGTGTTTCGCCAGCGCGAATGGCCTCAATAACCTCTTGTACTGGAACGGTATATTGTACACCGGCTTTAACTCCATCTACTCTGCGGATCGCATCGGAGTGGCCTTGGCTAACGCCTTTGCCCCAGAAGGTGTATTCTTTACCTTGTGGAAGAATGGCTTCTGCGAGCAGACGATTCATTGAGAATAAGCCTGGATCCCAACCAGTAGAAATTACGCTGAGTGTTCCGCCTTGTTTAGCTGCGGCGTCAACGGTCTCGTAGAACTCGGGGATTTTGGCATGTGTATCAAAGCTGTCCACGGTATTAAACATCCGGGCAATGGCCGGTGTTTGTTCTGGCAGATCGGTAGCCGATCCTCCGCATAGAATCATAACATCCACTTTACCCTTATATTGTTCGACGGCAGAGATGTGCTCGAACTTCACACCGGCTTCTCCGGCTTCCAGTTGCCCAGGTTCTCTGCGCGTAAAGATCGCAACTAGCTCAATATCTTCACTTTGGTTGATAGCTTTACGTACACCTTTGCCTAAGTTTCCGTAGCCTACAATAGCTGCTTGAATTTTTTGTTTCAGAAGAAGCCCTCCTAATCAGTAGTGAACTAAAGCATCATTTCTAGTTTACCTAGTATAGTGTACACTTTTAGCTCTTTTTATATAGTATATAAAAGGTACATGTAATGTAAACTGAATCTGCATAATCTTTCATAATTCCTATGGCATAAAAATAGCATATCTCTCTATTGTCTATCATATATTTACTTATAGATTAGATGAGGTGAGGTGTAACTGTTGAATAACGGAAGAATGACATTCCGATTTGACGTGAACAAGGACGAGCCTAAACCAAAGCCTAAAGTGGTGGAGCGCTGGTCAAATGGCGGGTTGGGCACAGCTGAAGAGTACGCTGAAGGACTGCGTAAAGAGGTGGGTCCAGCACAGCAAACGTGGCTTTATGAGCCTGATTTTCGTTCTACGCATGAGGCACCACCGGAAGATTCCTATGACTATTACTCGGGTACTGTAGATCCGCGGCAGGAAGAATGGGACGAACAGGATAAGGATTTTAAATATACACAGCAATCGTATCTTCTGTCAGATATGGTTTCGGATAGCAGAGATGAATTAGAAAATGTATCCACGGGCAATTATGGAGGCTCCTATCATACTCGGCGTCCTTCGTATTGGTGGAAGTTAGCTCTTTCTGTTACAGGAGCGATCGGTACAGGGGTTCTGCTTGGTTATGCTGCACTTTCTTTTTTTTACGGAGGGAATATGGACAGCAACGCTGGAAATGGGACAGCAGATATGGCGGCTACTTCGGTTCAGTCTAGTGGAGCTAAAGATCATGCAGGTGTAGGTACATCTGGTTTACCAGTGGCGGGTACTGAAAATGCCGGGAAGAACACCATCCCAGTTCAAGTAGCCGCGCAAAGCTATTATCTGTTGCAGTACGGAGTATTCAGTACACCTGCAGGCGCTGAAGAGGCTCGCCAGGAGCTGCTAACCGCCGGATTGGCAGCGGGTATGGATCCTGCCGACGGCAATCGTGTGTACGCTGGAATGTCATCCGACCGTGAACAGGCCAAGCTACTAAGCAGCGGACTAAAGAATCAGGGGATTGAGCTGTATGTGAGAGAGGTGGCACTTCCCGGGGCAGAACAGCTTGTCTATACCGGTAATGCAGAGGAAGTGAAGAACTATTTCTCCGTGAGCGGGCAGCTGCTCAGTGAACTAAGCAGTCAATCTGCTTCTTTACTAAGCGCTGGCCAAACAAGTACGACAGCAAATACCCCCGCTATGAGTGATCTCCACCTGCAATGGAGTGAAGCAGTAAAAGTGCTGGAACAAGGCGTATCTCCTGAAGCCAAAATTATTTGCGCAGCGTTAGAGAAATCAATGAGCCAAGGGATATCTGCATGGAGTGAATATAACAAGAACAAGGCTCAGGGCCTGCTTTGGGAAGTGCAAGAATCAATGCTGAGCTTTTTGACTAGCCAAAAACAGCTGTTAACTTCAATGAATTAATTGATAAATTGTTGACTTTCAAAACAGCAAGCCTCCAGATGTGGGGGCTTGCTGTTTTGGTGCGCCAATGGATACGGAGGATGGTATCGCTCCGCAACTTTTAGTGCAAATGGTGGTAAACATTACCGTAAGGGATTTTACGTTTGTATTGATCACAATTTCACCGTATAATAATTAGGGTGTCAAAAAATGGCGAGGGAAGACTGAGATGAAGAAGAAAAATGTAGGAACACTGCTGTTATTTCTAATTCTAGGCTGGCTGGCTGGAGCCTGGATCGCCAAGCTGCTGCAGCCGGTAAAGGCTCTTTCTTTTCTAACAACATCGACTGTGCTTAAGTGGTCTCCGCGAGCCGATTTGGACATCATAACCTATGACATCACTATTCATTTGAAATTGTGCATGCTAAGTCTCGTTGGTATTATTACAGCTGTATGGCTGTACCGAAGACTGTAACTCTCGTTACTGATCAAGAAGGGACGTTTACAACGTGGACAACTCACAACACATTATTTTAGCCTCAGGTTCACCGCGTCGACGAGAGCTTTTGTCATTACTGGGCTTGCCTTTTGAGGTCATTACCAGCGAAGCTGACGAAAGCACACCACCGGACTTTACGCCGGAGCAAATTGTGCGCAGTTTGGCTCTGCGAAAAGCAGAGGCCGTAGTGGCTGCAGCAGGAGCGCGTAACACAGTAATCGTTGGTAGTGATACGATTGTTGTACTAGATGACACTGTACTAGGCAAACCGGTGGACGAGCTGGATAGTAAATCGATGCTTACCAGACTTCAGGGCCGGAATCATAAGGTATACACGGGTGTAGCCTGCATTGGACTTCCGCATGGAAAGACTATAGTGGAGCACCGTGTTACTTCCGTAACGATGAGAGCAATGACTGAGGATGAAATTATTGCTTATATAGCTACGGGAGAGCCCGCTGATAAGGCTGGCTCTTATGCGATACAAGGGCTTGGCTCCACCTTGGTGGAACGAATTGAAGGCTGTTATTTTAATGTTGTCGGATTGCCGCTGTCGCTTCTTGGCGAAATGCTGTCCGAGTTCGGTATAACTGTATTGAACCGGTAGGAAGCTTGGGAAAGAGGGATAGGGATGGAGTCGCAATCAGTAATGCTGCGGGACCTCCCCCATGAAGAACGACCAAGAGAGCGCATGATGCATTATGGGGCGGAATCATTAAGTCAAGCGGAGTTGTTAGCCATTCTGCTGCGTACGGGAACACGCCGTGAATCGGCTATTCATATTGCACAGCAGATGCTGGGGAAAATCGGTGGCCTGCGTGGGCTAGTTGACCTTAGCATCGAAGAACTGACCGAAATCAAAGGTATCGGCCCTGCCAAGGCCGTGCAACTAAAAGCAGGCATCGAACTTGGGAGGCGCCTCGCGAACTCCAGGTTTAACATGCCGGTCATTATCCGTTGTCCTGAGGACGCTGCGGAGATTCTGACCGAGCAATTGCGTTATTTGCAGAAGGAGCATTTTGTCTGCTTATTTCTGAATACGAAGAATCACGTAATTGGACAAGAAACGTTGTCTATGGGCAGTCTTAATGCTTCGATTGTTCATCCTCGTGAGGTATTCCGAGCAGCAATAAAATGTAGTAGTGCCTCTATCATATGCGCACATAATCATCCTAGTGGTGATCCAACGCCAAGTCCGGAGGATATCTCCTTGACCTCAAGACTGCTTCAGGCAGGCGAGATTGTCGGGATTGACGTGTTAGATCATCTAATTATCGGTGATAGCAGCTTTGTGAGCTTGAAAGAAAAAGGACATATGTAATATAAATGTGAAGATTTACTTAGGAAAAGGAGAATTAGCATGTTGGGTAGTTTTACGAAAGATTTAGGAATTGACTTGGGGACAGCGAATACGCTTGTCTATGTACGCGGTAAGGGGATCGTTGTAAGAGAGCCTTCCGTTGTAGCCATTAACACTGACACTAAGACGATTGAAGCCGTGGGTGAATCCGCTAAGAAGATGATTGGTCGTACACCGGGAAACATCCGTGCGATCCGTCCGATGAAGGATGGCGTTATCGCTGATTTTGACACCACGGCTACGATGATAAAATATTTTATTCGTCAAGCACAGAAACAACGTTCTATGTTCCAACGTCACCCTAATGTAATGGTCTGCGTACCATCCGGCATTACTGCTGTAGAGCAACGTGCCGTAGAAGATGCTACTAGACAAGCTGGTGCTCGCGAAGCTTACATTATCGAGGAACCTTTTGCTGCAGCGATTGGTGCAGATCTACCGGTATGGGAGCCAACAGGAAGTATGGTTGTTGATATCGGCGGAGGTACCACTGAAGTTGCTGTAATTTCACTCGGCGGTATTGTTACTAGTCGTTCCGTACGTGTTGCGGGTGATGAAGCGGATGAGTCCATCATTCAGTACATCAAACGTCAGTACAATCTGATGATTGGTGAACGTACTTCGGAACAGCTTAAAATGGATGTAGGTTCTGCATTGCCACTTGAGAAAGCTGAGACTATGGAAATTCGCGGACGCGATCTCGTTACAGGTCTGCCAAAGACGCTTACAATTACTTCTGATGAGATCTGTGAAGCATTGTCCGATACAGTGAATTCTATTATTGAAGCTGTTAAAGTAACCTTGGAAAAATGTCCGCCGGAGCTCGCAGCAGATATTATGGATCGCGGGATTGTCTTGACAGGTGGAGGAGCCTTGCTTCGTAACCTGGATAAACTGCTTGCGCGTGAAACTGGAATGCCAGTTATTGTCGCTGAGAACCCTCTGGATTGTGTAGCTATTGGAACAGGAAAGGCGCTTGAAAATATTCATTTGTTCAAGAGTCGCAGCAGTTCCAGTCTTCGCTCTAAGAGATAAGCCTATGTATTGCCACTTGTGTACGTCAACCCCTGTTATGGGAGAAATACTGTTGTTAGAGGGTGTTGAAACTGTTTAAACTCTTAAGCAATAAACGTCTGTTTATTCTGTTGATTACACTGGTGCTGTTCATTGTGGTGATGGGCTTCAGCTTGGCATCAAGGAGTTCCTTGTCCTGGCCGGAGAATTTTCTTAGAGATACTACTGGTTTCGTGCAAAAAATGTTCTACAAGCCCGCTGGATATGTAGCGGGCTTGTTTGAAGATATCGGAAATCTGAAAGATCTTTCTAAGGAAAATGAGCAGCTGAAGATTCTAGCCGCCCAATATGCACGTGATAAAGCGCAATACAATTTCATTCAGGTAGAAAATGAGCAATTGAAGGAACAGTTGAAGTTCACAAAAGCTCAGGAGGAATTGTATAAATATCAATACCATATTGCGCAGGTGGTTAGCCAGACTACAGAACCTAGTAATAGTACGATTGTAATCGATTTAGGCGCCAAAGATGGCGTGAGACCAAATATGTCTGTGATTTCGGTGGATGGTTTGGTGGGTGTGATTAGTCAAGTCAGCAATTTCACCTCTACGGTGAAGCTGATGACCATGATGGATACGAATGACCCTAATTCTCAGCCGCCAATTGCGGCAACCGCTATTACCAAAGAGGGCAAAACCTTTGGTATGATTGAAAGCTATGATCCGAAGACAAACAAGTTATTGATGAACAAGATCCCGCCAGGTGATCCTATCGCGCCGAAGGACGTTATCGTTTCTTCCGGTATTGGGGGATTGTATCCACGGGGGTTGACCATCGGTACGGTTGAAAGTGTTGAGGTTGGTGAATTTGGATTAACCTCCACAGCAGTGATTAAGCCTTCAGCAGAATTTCAAGACTGGAAGCAGCTGATTGTTGTTTTTACGGAGGAGCGTGCTGAATAGTGAATATGCGCAGATCTGTTCTTGTTCTGTTATTGTTCCTCTTGTTTATTCTGGAGGGAACCATTCTGCCTTGGCTGATTCCAGATGTTTGGCAGATGCGAATTATTCCGAATCTAGTGTTCGTTGTACTATTGTTCGTGGCTGTATATCATCATCGTCATACAGCGCTTATACTGGGTCTAACTTTCGGAATATTACATGATGTGGTTTTCTATGGCAGAATTCTAGGAGCACATTCTTTTGCGATGGGTCTGTCGGCTTATTTAATCGGCCTTCTGTTTCAGATTCCGCGTGCTCCACTGCCTCTTATGATGACTGTGATTCTGCTCGGAAGCTTGCTAGAGGATAGTGTGTTATTTGGTATTTATAGTGTATTCAATCTAAATCAGGAGCCCTATAGCTGGGCGATTTTGAATCATATGCTGCCAACGATGCTCTTTCATTTTGCTATTGCTCTGATCCTCTACATACCGTTACGACGCCAGCTTGAGCTGATCAAGAAAGAGAAGAGTACGGAAGAAGCGGCATAAAGAAGCTTCTATTTTCTTTCTTTATAAAGCAGGAATTTAAGGGGCCCGGCACGAATGAATGAGGATAGGGGGCCAGGCATATGACAGTAAAATCCAAGCATGTAAGGATTAAGGGCATCAAGGATGGCCTGATATTCCTGCTAGACGACAAGTGTCCCTTCGAAGATCTTCTGAGCGAGCTTCGCTATAAGCTGGAGCACAGCCATCAAAATATTTTGACTGGACCGATTGTCCATGTAGATATTAAGCTGGGCAATCGTCCCGTAACTGAGGAAGATAAGGAAGCTGTGCTGGAGATTCTGAAGGGACAGGGAAATCTACTGATTCGTTCCATAGAGGCGCTTCCAGTGCCCGGCAGTGAGGATAATGACGCGTTGTTTCTAATGAGCGGGATTCTTCGTTCCGGCCAGGTGCTGCACCATGATGGAAATCTTTTATATCTGGGGGATGTGAACCCAGGAGGAACCATTACCTGTTCAGGCGATATCTATATTCTAGGATCACTTAGAGGTATGGCGCATGCTGGAGTAGATGGAAATGAAGAGGCGATTATCGCTGCTTCATTAATGTCTCCAACACAACTGCGAATTGCTGATATTATCAGTCGTCCTCCCGATGAGTGGGAAACCCGAGAAAGCAGTATGGAGTTTGCATATTTAATGAACGGAGCTATGCAAATCGATAAAATTCATAATTTAGTCAAAGTACGTCAGGATTTAAATGTGTTTAAAGGGGTGTAGCCTCCATGGGAGAAGCGATAGTCGTAACCTCGGGCAAAGGCGGAGTTGGCAAAACAACCACAACAGCCAATATTGGAACCGCACTTGCACTGCAGGGTAAAAAAGTATGTCTCGTCGATACCGACATTGGACTGCGTAATCTGGATGTAGTAATGGGGCTTGAGAATCGTATTATTTATGATCTTGTGGATGTAGCGGAGGGGCGTTGTCGCCTAAATCAAGCACTCGTTAAAGACAAACGCTTTGATGAGTTGTATATGTTGCCCGCAGCTCAAACGAAGGATAAAACGTCCGTCACTCCTGAACAAGTAAAAGATATTATTCTGGAACTGAAGAAGGAATATGAATATATTTTGATTGATTGTCCAGCAGGGATTGAACATGGCTTCCGCAATGCGATTGCCGGTGCGGATAAAGCGATCGTGGTTACCACACCAGAGCATGCTGCTGTGCGGGATGCCGATCGTATTATCGGACTGCTTGAACAGTCGCATGTGGAATCGCCAAAGCTGGTGGTAAATCGTATTCGCCCAGGTCTTGTAAAGTCTGGGGATATGCTTGATATTGAGGATATTTTACAGGTGCTGAATATTGATCTTATCGGAATTGTTCCAGACGATGAACTGGTCATTAAAGCCGCAAATAGTGGAGAGCCTACAGTTATGAATCCCGATTCGTCAGCAGCTATTGCCTACCGCAATATTGCACGTCGAATTTTAGGTGATGCTGTGCCGCTAATGCAGCTTGATCGGAAACCGGGAGCATTTAAGAAATTTAAGAAATTTTTCGGTATGGCTTAATTTTGCACCAAGCAATCTTACTATAGAAGCATTAACGATCCCACCACTAGAGAAATCTATGGGTGGGATTTATTTTTTATTGGCAATTAAGTGCTCTACCCTGGGTGGGCTTGTTCTAAAGAGACTTCCGTGCTTCATAAAATGGAAGTAAAACAAGCCCGTCCGGAGGGATAAATATGGATCTCAAATCAGATATCAAGAATCGCCGCAAGGAGCGTATTCGTAGTTTGCTGGAGGAAATCCCGGATATAGAAACCGCGGAGGTGCCTCCGTTACTCGTTATGCCTGAAAAGAGTACGAGCTTCAAGGAGTGGGGTACGGGATTTAAGCGGAATGAGGAGCAATCATCTATAGAGCCTGATCCAGAAGTGATGTGGAAAGAGAGACGTGGGGGCTGGGAGGAACCAGGAGGAGGAGGTTCTAAATTTTCTTCCGGTTTTATTCGAAGGGTTATAGCCAGTGTGCTTGTGTTTGGAGCGGTGTGGGGAGTTTTTGCAGTTCACCAGCCATGGTCCTATAAAGTCCAAGCCTTTATTAGTGATAACTTGAGTAATGATATGGATTTCACAGCAGTGCGGGTCTGGTATGAGGACAATTTTAATGGTGCACCGGCGTTCATACCGATATTTGGTGACAAAGACGAACCTGCTCAAAAGGCAGCAGCCCAACATGAGCTTAGTGCTCCGGTAGCTGGAAGCATTGTGGAGCCATTTGCTTCCACGCTAAAAGGTGTAGAAATTATGCCTCAAATCGATTCAACCTCAAATGTGACGGTGAAGAGTATAGACATGGGACGTGTTCTTTCTATCTCCAAAGAATTGAATGGTGGCATACGGATTGCGGTTCAACATTCTGGAGGAATAACAGCAGAATACGGACATTTAAATGGCACTAAACTGGAGATTGATGACTGGATTCAGAGTGGAGATGAACTCGGGTGGATGCTGGAGAAAGAGGGCTCCTCAGCTCCAACGCTATTTTTTGCAGTGATGAAAGACAAGACTTATATTGATCCTACAGAAGTGGTATCGTTTGATTAGGATCTTAGGGATCGATCTGTCACTACATCCATTGTTCGTAATCATTATGTTGTTTTCTGTACTCACAGGACAATTTCTGGAGCTCATTACTTTATTTACGATCGTCCTCATTCATGAAATAGGACATGTGGTGGCTGCCCTTTTAGTTGGCGTTACAGTTAAATCGGTTCAGCTTCTTCCGTTTGGCGGAGTTGCGGTGATTGAGGATCATGGGCGGCTCACCGCTAGTCGTGAGATTGGCATTGCACTTGCCGGTCCGCTGCAAAATGGAATCATGATTGTTATGGCTCTTGGGCTTCAGCAAGCAGGTTATGGTAATCAGGAATTTTTAATCTATTTCATAAATGCCAATGCCATTATTGCGCTCTTTAATCTTTTGCCTGTTCTGCCACTTGACGGAGGCAAAGTACTTCAGGCTACAGTTAGTTTATTTCTTCCTTATTATTATACTTTGCTATGGAGCGGGCGAGTGAGCGTTGCTGCAAGCATTTTTGTGATTGTTTATGCGCTATTGCCTCTTGGAACGGGCGGAGGCTTGAGGCTGAATATGGTTATGATCGGTGCTTTTTTACTGTATTCAAATCTCACGGATCATCGGAATTTACCGTACCGATTCGTTGCATTTTTGATGAATAGGGAGGCAGTTTATGAGTATCATTTGCGGACAGGAAGTGTGGCTCGTCCAATTGTTGCTTTATCTGCGAAACCTTTAGATGCTATATTGCGTCTATTTAAACGTAATCAATATCATTTTATCTACGTATTAAACGGCGAAGGAAATGTTGTTGCTGTTGTGCCGGAACAGCGCTTAATATCTACCTACTTCGGAATGTAGTGTAATTATGCAGAACGTTAGAAGGGATGAATGAATGAACGAAACCAGAGGTGAAGCCATGAAACAGATGATCGTTCACTGCACGCAGCACATTACCCGAATGGCTCTTCTGGAGAACGGAAGGCTTGTGGAGTACGCGGCTGAACGCGATCAGCAGCAAGGGCTGGTCGGAAGTTATTATAAAGGCCGTGTGATTAACGTACTTCCAGGTATGCAGGCTGCTTTTGTTGACATTGGACAGAAGAAGAATGCTTTTTTATATGTTGATGATGTATTGCACCCTCATTTGGATAGACAGCCGGATGTGAAGCCTTCTATAGAGACGCTTTTGCAGCCGGGTCAGGATATTGTTGTACAAGTAAGAAAAGAGCCTAGTGGAGGCAAAGGTGCGCGTGTAACGACCCATTATACATTGCCCGGTCGCTGGATGGTGTACATGCCTTTTGCCGATTATGTTGGGGTATCCAAAAAAATAAGCCGCGATGCAGAACGTAGCCGGCTCAAAGGAATTGGTGAACGTCTGAGAATGAAAGAAGAGGGGGTTATTATGCGGACCGTCTCTCAGGATGAGCCGCATGAAGCAGTGGAAGGTGATCTTTCATTTTTACGTGCGCAATGGGATAACATTACACGTCGGGCACAAACAGCAGAAGCCCCAGCTCTATTGCATCGTGATCTTAGTATTGTTCAGCGCTTTATAAGAGATGCTTTTAATCCACAGCGTGATCAGTTGATTATAGATTCTCCAGTTGCAGTTAAGGAAGCCAAAGCATTTCTGGATGACATGGCGCCGGATGGGTACAAGCCTGTGAGTTTATATAATGGACCGGAGTCCATTTTTACAGCTTATGGGGTGCAGGAACAGCTGCACAAGAGCTTCAGCCGCAAGATCACGCTGGAGGGCGGAGCGACAATGATCTGGGATGAGACGGAGGCGCTCACCGTTATTGACGTAAACACCGCGCAATATATTGGAGGAGCATCGCTTGAAGAGACGGTGACGAATACGAATTTGCTTGCAGCAGAGGAAATAGGTCGTCTGATCCGTTTACGAGATACGGGCGGAATTATTATCGTTGATTTTATTGATATGGAAGAAGAAATACACCGTAAAATGGTTACCGAGCGTCTGGAGAAAGTGATCTGCAAGGATCGAACCAAAACCCATATTCTCGGTTGGACAAGACTTGGACTCCTCGAGATGACCCGGAAGAAGGCAAGACATGATTCAGCCAGCTTCGCACCTATCCTTTGTCAGTGCTGCGGAGGGACTGGGAAAGTTGGAGAATGGATGGAATGAGTTGACGATGGGCGATAAGTATGATAATATCTTCAAGTATGTGTTTGATTCATTCGATTCCTGCACATGCTGTAACCGCTCCGATCGGGTACATAAGTGCAGTTCCCACGGGAATCTGCCACCTAGACTAGGCGAGTCTGAGACATGAGGAGGTGCAAGTAAAATGTATGCAATTATCGAAACTGGCGGTAAACAATACAAAGTCCAAGAGGGCGATGTTTTGTTCATTGAGAAGTTGGAAGCTGAAGACGGCGCAAGTGTAACTTTTGACCGTGTATTGGCTGTTTCTAACGAAGGTGGTCTGACTGCAGGAACTCCGCTCGTAAGCGGCGCGTCTGTAACAGCTAAAGTCGAGAAACATGGTAAAGGCGCTAAGGTTGTAGTTTACAAATACAAACCTAAGAAGAACTACCACAAGAAACAAGGCCATCGTCAACCGTACACGAAAGTAACTATCGAGAAGATTCAAGCGTAAGAAGGTGCGTGGAATGATTAACGTACGGATTACACGATCTTCGGATCTAGGAACTATCGTTGGCTTTGAGGTAAAAGGGCACGCGGGTTATGCCAAGCGTGGCGAAGATATCGTATGTGCCGGAGTTTCGGCCGTAACGGTTGGAACCGTCAATTCGATTGAGACTTTGACCGGAATCTCCATGGATACGTCCATGAAGAACGGATTCCTAAGTGGAACATTAAGTTCCATTGATGATTTCGATACTTCCGCGAAGGTGCAATTGCTGCTTGAATCCATGGTCGTGATGCTAAATGATATCGCAGAATCATACGGAAAGTATCTTCAAATAGAGCAAGTGAATATTTAAAGAAGGAGGTTGACAACATGTTGAAATTGAATCTTCAATTGTTCGCATCGAAAAAAGGTGTAGGTTCCACAAAAAACGGACGGGATTCCCATTCCAAACGTCTTGGCGTGAAACGTGCTGACGGTCAAGCAGTAACCGGCGGTAACATCTTGGTTCGTCAACGCGGAACAAAAATTCACCCAGGCACTAACGTAGGCATCGGTAAAGATGATACGTTGTTCGCATTGGTGGATGGCGTAGTGAAGTTCGAACGTTGGGGCCGCGATCGCAAAAAAGTGAGCGTATACCCAGTTGATGTCGCTCCGGTAGCAGCGGCACTGGAAGCGTAAGCTTACGGAACCATATTTGCATGTAGAAGCCTCCGGCATGAGTGCCGGAGGCTTTTTTGTAGAATATTCAGAAGTGTTTGTGGATACCTCTTTGAGCACTTTAGAAATGTATACCTTCAGAGTTTTAAGAAAGCATAAACATCCTTAGACATATGTGAAATCTCACGGTTATCTCTGGTGAACTACAGGGAACTGCTGTGTTATACTAGGAAATGGTAATTGATGAGGATAATAATCTAAACGAAGTCATGAATTTTGCGAACTGAGGGACGGGGAGAAAGAATGAAATCCTGGAAAAGTGCAATCTGGGCAGTCATGTTATCCGTAATGCTTCCTTTAGGACTCGTGTATTGGCATACCTCCCTTTTGACGTGTCTGTTGCTTGGAATTTGGGTAGCAGCAATAGTTGCTTTCAGTTTGATTTGGAATCAGCGTCATTGGGAACGGGAACTGCGTATACAAGAGAACACTCTGCAACAGGCGGCGATTCGGACACTGAATCATCATCGTCATGATTGGATGAATGATTTGCAGATTCTTTACGGATATATTCAGCTTGGAAAGCCTGATAAATCCGTGGAGTGTGTGGAAAGAATAAAGGAACGCATAGCGCTTGATAGTCGTATCGCTAAGCTGGGCATTCCTTCATTGGTCTTCTATATCCAATCTTTCCGAACTTACCGGACTAGTCTGGAACTGGAAGTTCAAGTGGAGGAAGGATTGCAACTGGAGGAGAAGCTAAACCGGGAAGCAGGAGATGAGCTGACTTCAGTGATCATGCAGACCGTACGAGCTTATCAATATAACGGACTGGCTCCTCAGGGTGAAACGCGCAAGCTGCGTCTTGGCTTTATTCAGGATGGAGGAGACATTCTTATCTCCTTCGAAGGTGAGGGAGAGCATGGAAATCCCGAGCAGCTCAAAGGGCAAATTTATAATATAGTACAAGGGAAAATCATGAAAGCGGAGCAGTTTAAGCCCAGCAAGGCTTATGTAGAGCTGCGTTTGCCGCTTGAGATGTGAGGAAGGTGAACATTAATGTTCGTAGATAAAGCTAAGATTTATGTTAAGGGCGGAGACGGCGGGGATGGTATCGTTGCGTTTCGTCGGGAAAAGTATGTACCGGATGGTGGCCCAGCAGGTGGTGACGGTGGCCGTGGTGGCGACGTTATCTTCCGCGTAGATGAGGGCTTGCGTACGCTGATGGATTTCCGTTATCAGCGCCATTTTAAAGCAGACAAAGGGATTAAAGGACGTAACAGAAGTCAGCATGGGGCGAACGCTGATCATATGATCGTGCGGATTCCACCTGGAACCATGTTAATTGACGATGATACTCAAGAGATCATCGCCGATTTGACTCGTCATGGTCAGCAAGTTGTTGTTGCCCGTGGGGGTCGTGGGGGTCGTGGGAATGCTCGTTTTGCAACAGCGGCTAATAAGGCTCCAGAGCTAGCAGAGAACGGCGAAGAGGGTCAAGAGCGGTATATTGTTATGGAACTTAAGGTTATGGCTGATGTGGGACTTGTAGGCTTCCCGAGTGTGGGCAAATCTACGCTACTGTCGGTTGTATCCGCAGCTCAGCCAAAGATTGGTGCATACCATTTCACAACGATTACACCGAACTTAGGTGTAGTAGATGTTGGGGATGGACGAAGCTTTGTAATGGCGGATCTGCCAGGATTAATTGAGGGAGCTAGTGAGGGCATAGGGCTTGGTCATGAATTCCTGCGTCACGTTGAACGTACACGGATCATTATTCACGTAGTGGATATGTCTGGTTCAGAGGGGCGTGATCCCTTCGAGGATTGGGTTCTCATTAATGACGAGCTGAAGCAATATAATGCGGCTCTAATTGATCGACCTCAGATCGTGGCTGCGAATAAAATGGATATGCCAGAGTCAGAGGAGAATCTCATCTCTTTCCGAGAACACGTAGCTGAACTGCGTCCGGATCTTGAGATTATGCCAATCTCCTCGCTTACCCGTCAGGGTGTTCAGGAACTGTTATATCGTGCAACGGATATTCTTGATAGTATTCCGGTGGCACCGATAGTTGAAGAAGTATCAGGAACAACTGAACGTAAGGTTTATAAGCTAGAAGCGGAAGATGATAACACATTCACCATTACACGTGATAATGAAACATATGTGGTCAACAGCCCTCGTATCGAGAAAATGTTGAAACGTATGCAGCTTAGCACACATGATGCGATTCTAAAGCTCGCCCGGACTTTGCGGCATATGGGTGTAGATGCAGAGCTTCGTAAACGTGGAGCTGTAGAGGGGACTATTGTCCGTATTGGTGAGTTCGAATTCGAGTTCGTAGAGAATAGTAGTTACTATTAATATTTAGCTGATTACAAAGCGCGATTTGTGTTCTCCTGTAAAGGAAGACACAAATCGCGCTTTTTTTTAAATATAAGGAAGTATAAGTTTCACACAATACTATATGTTTTATATTTCTCGCTTAAACGCTTATCGTCCTTATAAGGACGTCAAAGATGTTTATACTTGTTTCCATATTGAGCATATTTTTTTCATGAAAAGAACCCAAAACACGATATATATCGTATACAATAAATATCGAAATACACAATTTCCCATCCGGGAATGCATACGTTATTCATATATCATAGATGATGAAAGAGGGAATAGCAGATGGCAATTATAGAAGTGGTGAAGTACGACGGTCCTCCGGGGATTTTCGCATGGAAATATCCTAACCAAGAGCTAGGGACGTGGACTCAGCTAATCGTTAATGAATCTCAGGAAGCGATCCTATTCAAGGGCGGACAAGTGCTTGATTCCTTTACGGCAGGGCGGCACACCCTGAGCACCGCCAATATTCCTATTTTATCTAATATCGTCAACCTTCCTTTCGGTGGGAAGTCGCCGTTCACAGCAGAAGTATGGTATGTGAACAAGACCAATTCGATGAATGTTAAATGGGGAACCAGCGCACCTTTACAACTCCAGGATCCTAAATACAAAATAATGATTTCTGTTCGTTCCTTCGGACAGTTTGGTGTAAAGGTTGATAATCCGCGCAAATTTTTGTTGCAGCTTGTTGGAACGCTTCCTCAGTTTGATCACGATACGCTCGTAAATTATTTCCGCGGCTTGCTTATGTCGAATATAAATGAACTGATCTCATCCTACCTTGTACATAAGCAAATCAGTATATTGGAGATTAATGCCTATGTTGCAGAGATCTCAAAGCATATCCAGGGGCGGCTAGCATCAACTTTTCTGGATAATGGACTTGAGCTGAATAATTTCTATATTGATTCCATTAATATTCCTGATGATGATCCGGCAACGATTCGACTAAAGGAAGCTTTAGCTAAAAAAGCAGAAATGGATATTATCGGCTTCAACTATCAGCAGGAGCGTGGCTTTAACACGATGGAAAAAGCAGCAGGTAATCCTGGTAATCTTGGAGTAGGCATGATGAACACCGGGATGGGGCTTGGACTTGGTATGGGGTTCGCTGGACCGGCTATGGATATGGTGAATCGTATGACCCGAGGGATGAGTTTTGATTCAGGGACTACAGTGGTGCGCCAAGAGCGCTCCTGTTCGAAGTGTGGGGTTATGAATTCTGTTGAAGGAAGGTTCTGCAGTGGCTGTGGGCATGCTCTGGAGAGCATTCAGCAAAGCGCATCGTCCGGAAACAAGATCAATTGTTTGGAATGTGGACATGAATTGAAAGCAGGAGCCAAGTTCTGTCCTGGTTGTGGCAATCCTTATCGTGCTTGTCCAACCTGCGGAGCAGATAATCCTGAGGGTACATCTTCCTGTGTGTCTTGTGGAAAAGAAATGCCTAAAGCCTGTGGTAAATGTGGAGAAATGGTATCACCAGGGGTGAAATTCTGCCCTCACTGTGGAGATAGCTTGGTTATTAAATGCGGAGGTTGTGGGCATGAGCTGAATCCTGGACAAAAATTTTGTGCAGAGTGTGGAACAAAAGCAGGCTGAAGGAGGACGTTATGAACAAGGGCAAAAGCTATATTCGTATCATCACCATTATTTATGTGGCTGCTATAATACTAACGGTATTCTCCTTTATAGGGTTAGGCTTCTCTGAATCACTGTTTCGATTCGTGACTTCGCTAGTTGCTGTTCTGCTGGCGGAGAGTGTGGTGTATGGCTATTGTATTTTTTGGCTCCGTACTGCAGGTAGTGTGCAGCGGACCTCACCCGTTCTTCTCAGCGGTGCATTCATCACGGGGATTTATGCGGCTGGAGTATTCGCATCGGCTATTGTCTTCGATTGGCTACTGGAGCTGTCTCCTCTGTGGTATGCTGCCGTTCAACTGCTGATTCTTTTAATGGGTGGAATCACGCTGGCTGTGATCGGGATTTATGGATGGAATGCCGGAAGTGAAGAACAGCAAAGGCAGAGGTCTATGCAAGCTTTTCGGCAGCATCAGAGTGAAATAAACGAGATCAGTGCGCTGGCAAGCAGCTGGAAGAATCCCGAAACTGAACAGCTTATAAAAGTGCTCAATAATTTACGGGATCAATTCAAGTTCAGTGATCCTATATCAGATCCATCTTTGTATGCTACTGAGGACATCATGAATCAGCAGATCGCCCTGTTGCATGATCATGTGAAGCTTCTGCTTATGACAAATGAGCCACATGAGAACTGGCAAGCTGAAATCAACGAAATGGCCGACAGTATTAAGGCTACACTTGAACGGCGAAATCGGGAATTAGCAGCCCTTAAATAGGAGGAAATAACTACATGAACAGATTGAACATACAAGAGCCGTCACCGGGCCCAGCGGGGAGTACAGCGGTTCCTCTAATTAAATTAGATCGGACTGGGTTTGATTATCTCATTCTTGCGGCAGCTTATCTATTCACGCCCATTGGACTCGTTCTTGCATTGTTACGTTTGATGCTAACTCATTATAAAAATCATCGGAGACCAACCAATCTAAATCTGATCATGCATGTATTTATCGGAGGATTTGTTGAGCTCTCTATTGCAATGTTTGTGGATACCATGAGTGGAAACACTGGAACTTCCGAATTGTTAACGATCCAGATTTTCCTTGCAGTCATATTTTTGATTCCGGCACTTATTCTTGCGAATGTGACAGCAAAAGCTAAACATACGCTTTCTAAGCTTAACACTTCTTATATAGAGCTGATTCTGATTAAAAATATCCAATATGTCGGCAGTATATCTGAACGGATAGGTCAAAGCGAAAGCGATGTACGGAGAGATGTCCAGTATCTCAAGAATAAAGGATTACTGGATATTGATATTGTACTTTCCGAGGGGCGCCAGACGCCAGATCCGTCCATGGCAGCACCTAATCTTGTACATTCTGGAAGGACATCAGGCTTCGGAGCCCAAGCTTCGGGTCAGCAGATTCATTCTCAGCCGCAGTCCTCACCGCTGCTGCCTAAGTCCATCCGTTGTCCGGGCTGCGGAGCACAGAATACGGTTCAGCCTAGTCAGTCAAAGAGCTGTGATTATTGTGGAACAATGATATCGTACAGTTAATGCCAAGGTTCTCCCTGAGCATTGTAGATATAACTTAACTAGGGGAGATAGAAGATGAGTAAATTGGATATACGAAGGCAGCCACCAACAACAGGCAAACCGATATATAAGCACGAATATGAGCGGACGGCGTTTGATTATACGATTATTGTGTTTGCGTATGTATTTGCTCCAGTGGGGTTTATACTGGCTGTCATTCGATTATTATCTACACATTCCAAGAGACAGCGCAAAGCAAGCAATATTAACCTGTTTTATCATGCATGTATGGGTGCCTTTTTAGAATTGGCGATCTATTTCATTATTAGCAAGCTGCTTGGTCAAATCGATTATTTCGCACTCTTGATCAGGCTGGTAATCATCTACAGCATTTTTAGGATACCCGCAATCAAATTCAGGGTTAGGGCCGTAGGATGGAGAGAGGGATTCACTTATCTTTGCAATGATTATATCGCATTGGTTCTTGTAGACGGCATCAGGCATATCGGTAGCCTGTCCGATATTCGCGGATTCAGTGAAGAGAACGTCCGAGACGTTTTGGAGTATTTAAAAGATCAGGGGATACTTTCTCCAGATATTGTTTATTATGAAGGACGTGTAGACAATCCATTTGTAAAATTGCCGCCGATGCTCATTTATTCCAAACGGACACAGGCACTGGTGCGTGCGCCTGAGAATAACCTTCGCTACCGTAACAAGCGAGACCGGACAGTTTTTGATCGAATCATCATAGCGGTTGCCTATTTATTTGCTCCGCTTGGGTTTGTGCTTGCGATCCTTAGTTTTGTAAGCACTCATTATAAGAATGAGCGAAAATCATTTAACTACAAATTGCTCTATCATGTATGTATGGGATCTTTTATGGAACTATCCGTCCTCTTCGCCGTGGGGACCTATAAAGGGGATTTTAAGTGGTCCACTTTATTGATCATTCTGGTGGTCCTCTACGTGATCTTCATAATTCCGGCCGACAGCTTCGCAAGTCGGGCTACCTTGGCAACCGAGAACTTTGATTTTCTGTGTAAGAAGTATCTCATGCTGATCATAGTGGATGATGTTAGACATATTGGAAATTTAGCTGATATCGTCAAACAAAGTGAAGATGATGTACGTAGAGACCTAAGGTATTTGGTGAGATGGGGGTTACTTGCTTCTGATATTGTCTATTATGAAGGACGCGTTAAGCTCTTCGATAAACAACCGCCCAATCTTGTTCATCCTGAACGGGTACAGCCCTACGGGGCACAGAACCAACAGCCATCATCACCTGGGCGGCAGTCATTACCGGAGATCTGGTCTAAGCCACCTGTCCAACTGCCGAAGTCCATCGTTTGTCCGAGCTGCGGTGCTAAGAGTAGGGTGCTGCCGGGTCAGGACAAGATCTGTGATTATTGCGGGACGACGATTCCATACAGTTAGCGTACATACGATTGCCTGCTGCCCCCGGGAATCCGGGGCTTTTGCTGCACCGAACCCCCTGGCCTCAGAGTATACATATAAAGTTATTGCATTTTATAAGTCTTTTCCGATATAATGTCCACTAAGAAAACACAAAAGTCTTTGAGGTGAGGACGTTCGTGAAAGAACGCTATTATTTGGTCCGGGAGGACATATTACCTGATGCCGTACTTAAGACTATGCAGGTGAAGCAATTACTTGAAGCTGGGGATGCGAAGACCGTACATGAAGGTGTAGAACAGGTAGGATTAAGCCGAAGTGCTTTTTATAAATACAAGGATGGCATTCACCTGATCCATCAGTTAGAACGTGAGCGAATTGTTACGATCTCTATGGATTTAGAACATGAATCCGGGATGCTCTCCAAGGTTCTGGGATCTGTGGCGGGGCATGGGGCTAACGTGCTGACGATTCATCAGAGTATTCCGCTACAAGGACGAGCGAATGTGGTGATCTCCGTGGAAATCTCACATTTGAATGAGGAGCTCGGAGAGATGCTGGATAGTCTGAAGGATATTCCGGGAGTGAAGCGCGCCCTAATCGTTGGGCAGGGATAGAGAAGTTATATACGTAAAACTTTTAGGAGGATACAGATGAAGCCGGTTAAAGTAGGATTGCTGGGTCTGGGAACAGTTGGTACAGGTGTAGTTCGTATCGTGGAAGGAAATCAGGAGGATTTAAGCAGTCAAGTTGGCTCTCCAATACTCATTGAGCGTATAGCGGTGAATAATTCCAATAAGCCACGTGATATTGAAGTTGATCCTGCCAAAATAACAACGGATCCATGGGAGGTTATTCGTGACCCTGAGATTGATGTAATCGTTGAAGTGATGGGCGGTATCGATGGAACAAAGGAATATATTCTTGAAGCTTTGGACCACGGTAAGCATATCGTCACTGCGAACAAAGATTTGATGGCGCTGCATGGTTCAGAGATTCTGGCTAAGGCGCAAGAAAAGCAATGTGATGTCTTTTATGAGGCTAGTGTTGCGGGTGGTATTCCGATTATTCGGACGCTTATCGAAGGCTTTTCTTCCGATAAGATCATGAAGATTATAGGGATTGTGAATGGAACAACTAATTACATACTAACCAAAATGAGTCAAGAAGGCGCATCCTATAGTGATGTGTTAAAAGAAGCGCAGGATCTGGGTTATGCAGAGTCTGATCCAACTTCCGATGTTGAAGGGCTGGATGCTGCCCGCAAAATGGCGATTCTCGGAACCTTAGGTTTCCGCACTAACGTAGAGCTTCATGATGTCAGTGTGAGCGGGATTTCAGAAGTGAGTAAAGCCGATATCGCTTTTGCAAAGCGTCTCGGTTACGAAATTAAGCTGGTAGGCATTGCTGAACGTCAGGATGAAGCATTCAGTATCAGTGTTCAGCCAACCTTGATTCGGGCAAGTCATCCATTGGCTTCCGTTAATGGTGTGTTCAACGCAGTGTATGTTTATGGTGAAGCTGTCGGAGAGACTATGTTCTATGGTGCGGGAGCGGGCGCTATGCCAACTGCAACCTCGGTCGTCGCTGATTTGGTAGCTGTTATCAAGAACCTTAAGCTGGGTGTCAATGGATTGAAGCAGATCGTACCTTATAAGCAGAAAAAGCTTAAGAGTGATGAGGATATTTTTTATAAGAACTTCCTTCTTTTGCACGTTGACGATAAAGCAGGCGTATTGGCCAAGATTACTCAAGTGTTTGCCGAGTACGATGTGAGTCTGGATTCGGTAGTTCAGCAAGCCAATCCAAATAATCCTGACGCGGAAATTATTATTGTTACTCATAATGCGAGTAAAGCGAGTATGAACAAAGTGCTGCGTCACTTTAAGGAACTGAAAGTCATCCACCGGATCAAGAGCCATTATCGTGTAGAAGGCTAGAACTGTAGCTAGGGTATACTTTTTATATTTAAACAATGAGTAAGGAGATTGCACCTGTTATGAGTACTTATGGAGTAGCAAGGGTTAAAGTACCTGCTAGTACAGCTAATCTTGGTCCGGGCTTCGATACTCTCGGCATGGCTTTGCCGCTGTATGCCTGGATTGAGATGGAGGAAGCCAAGGAGACTGTTTTTCATCTTTATGGTGATGAGATGAAGGGAGTGGCTCAGGATAAGAGTAATTTACTCTATAAGGTCGCTCAAATGGTATTTGCAGAGGCAGGCGTTACGGTGCCTGAAATATCTATATCGATGTACTCTGAGATTCCGCTTACACGTGGGCTCGGCAGCAGTGCTTCAGCCATCATCGGGGGTATGGTCGCTGCTAATACGATGATCGGTTCTCCACTGGATGATGCCAAACTGTTTGATATGGCTACCCAGCTTGAGAAGCATCCCGACAATGTAGGGGCTTCCTTGTTTGGTGGCATCATTACCGCAGTGTGGGACGGTGATCATGCGGATTACGTTCGCCTAGAACCTCCACAAGATCTAGAGGTTCTAGTGGTTATTCCTGAATTCGAGCTGGAGACCACAAAAGCACGGGGAGTGCTTCCAACAGAAATCTCAGTTAGTGATGCTGTGTACAACATCAGCAGAACCTCTTTAATGACAGCCTCCTTTGCATCAGGTCGGCTTGACCTGATCAGCAGAGCGATGCAGGATCGTCTGCATCAGCCCTATCGAGCAGCACTTATTCCAGGCATGGAGAAGCTGCTCGCGGAAGCGCCTAACCACGGTGCTTTAGGAATCGCACTTAGCGGTGCCGGTCCTACCCTGCTGTGTTTAGTTGATCGCCATGAGACTCGTAAGCAAGAGCTTGAGGCTTTCCTGATAAATACGATGCAAGAACACGGCATCTCTGCTCAGACTTGCTGGCTTATGCCTTGTACTTCAGGTGTTACATCAAAGCTTCTTGAAATAAACGAGATGCAAAACGATTCATTTTTGGATATGATAAAAGGAGAAGTACGGTTATGAAATCAATAGCGGTATTGCCGCAGGGCTCGGTATCTCACGAAGCGCTGCTGCATTTGTTTAAAGGTGAACCTGTGAATATTGTGCATCACAAGTTAATTTCCGATGTCTTTCTCTCAACGGCTGGTGGCGCCACTGACTACAGCGTTATCCCGATTGAGAACACGATTGAAGGCTCAGTTAGTCTACACATTGATTGGCTCATTAATGAGGTCGATCTGCCTATGCAGGCTGAATGGATCTTTCCTTCGATACAGAATCTCATTGGTCACCCGCTGGAATTCAGAGATGCTGACGGGAATAAGGATTTCACTAGAATGAAAAAAATCCTTTCGCATCCGGTTGCCATGGCACAATGCATGCAATTTGTTCGGAAGCATGCACCTTGGGCTGAACTGGAGTCGGTCGGAAGTACCTCGGAAGCTGTCGAAATCGTTAAGAACAATCCTGGCAAGGGCTGGGCTGCAATAGGTACGGCTCTTGGCGCTGCTACTCATGGGCTAGAGATTGTAGATCGGAAAGTTACAGATCACAATAACAACTACACACGATTTGTTCTTGTTGGCCCGCAGAAGGCAGATCTTCCACGGAGCAGCAATGGGGTAAAGACGAGTGTCCTTGTAACGTTGCCGGAGGATTTTCCAGGTGCTTTACATCAGGTCCTCGCTGCCTTTTCTTGGCGGAAGCTGAATTTATCGCGTATTGAATCACGACCAACGAAAAAGAAGTTGGGTACTTATTATTTTTATATTGATGTGCTGGAACCGATAGAATCAGTCTTGCTGCCAGGAGCGATTGAAGAGATTAGCGCTTTAGGCTGTCAGGTTCGGATTCTGGGCTCGTATCCCACATACACCTATGAGGAAGAGAAAGCGGAGGTGCAGTAAATTCATGGCTGAACAATGGATCTATCTGGATGGACAACACGTAACTAAGGAAAATGCAAAGGTATCCGTTTTTGATCACGGTTTTTTGTATGGAGACGGCATATTCGAAGGTATTCGTATCTACAACGGTAATATTTTTAAATGTAAAGAGCATTTGGACAGACTATATGATTCGGCGAAGTCGATCATGCTGGACATTCCGCTCACTTATGACGAGATGCTGGAAGCTATGGCTGAAACGATTCGCCTTAACGACATGCGTAACGGCTATATTCGTCTGATCGTATCCCGTGGTCCTGGTAACTTGGGTCTTGACCCACGTCGTTGTCCTAAAGCCAGCGTAATCATTATCGTTGAACAACTGGCTATTTACCCAGAAGAAGCGTACATCAACGGGCTTCGTGCTGTTTCTGTATCCCAACGTCGTAATATTCCGGATGCACTGAATCCGAAGATTAAATCGCTTAACTATCTCAATAATATTCTAGTGAAAATTCAATCCAATCTGGCAGAAGCCGATGAAGCGATTATGATGAATGCCCAAGGATATGTTACTGAGGGATCTGGCGATAATATTTTCATTATCAAAAATGGTGTGGTCTTCACTCCTCCTTGCTATTTGGGAGCGCTTGAAGGAATCACACGTCTGGCGATCATCGAGTTATGTGAGAAATTGGGTATTAAGCTAAAAGAAGAACCGTTCACTATGCATGATGTTTACATAGCGGACGAGGTATTCTTCACAGGTACTGCTGCTGAAGTTATTGCTGCGCGTGAAATTGACGGCCGAATCATTGGTGAAGGACAAGCGGGTCCAATCACTTTGAAATTACTTGAAGAGTTCCGCAACGTTGTTGACAAAGATGGCTACAAGGTTTGGGAATAACAGTTAATCGTACAATGTGCTCTTTACGTGCTAGTCGTGTAATGAGTATTGAATAGGCATTAGATATCCTTTCATGCATATGAAGAAGATGGCCGGAGGTCTCTGGTAAATCTTTTCATGTCTCATGAAAGGATTTTTTTTATTTCAGGGATGTCATTCGCCCATGGGCTGCATAAGATGTAGTAACGAAGGAGGCGGCTGTACCGCATATAACTTTGTAAGAGAGCAATGTTCCATCCAAAGGGTGTTTGCTTTCAAAGCCAGTTTTGCTGTGTAGCTGTAAGAAAGCAATACTCCACAAAACTTTTAGGAGGTTAATGCTACGTGAAAATACACATTGTCAAACAAGGCGATAGTCTGTATGCATTATCGCAAAAGTACGGAGTGCCGTTACAAAAAATTATTGAAGCTAATCCACAGATCAGTAATCCGAATGTGCTGGCACTTGGTGAAAAAGTAAAAATACCTACGGCTCCTGTATCCGTACCGGATAACAGTGAAGTTTACTACAAGCATACAGTCAAACAAGGAGATACCTTATGGAAATTATCTAAGGCTTGGGGAATCCCCTTAAAGGATATGGTTGAAGCAAACCCCCAGCTAAAGAATCCGAATGTATTGATGTTAGGGGAAGTAGTCAACATTCCTAAAAAAACATCAAACGCTTCACCCGTACAGCCAGGCTACATGCCTTCTAATGCTTCTGAGAAAACACAAGTTGGCGGGAAGGAATATACGGGTCCAAAAGAACAGCCAGTTGCTGAAGTAGTTCCTGCACCAAAACCGGAAACTAAACCAGAGGTCAAACCAGAAACTAAACCGGAAGCAAAAGCAGAAAATAAGCCTGAGGCAAAAGCAGAAAATAAACCCGAAGCTAAAGCGGAAACTAAACCTGCACCTAAATCATCGCCCAATGTCTCACCTTTGTATAATTCTGCACCACACCCATCAATGAACATCGCCCCTATTAATACTCAAAATGCTGCACCAAATCCTGCGCCGAATATGCAGATGGAAGTTGCTCCTGTGCAAGAAATTGAAATGCAGAGCTTATTCGTTCAGATTACAGTTCCAAATCAAGAGCCTGTAGCTCATCATGAGGCAGCAAAAGCTGAGATGAAGCCATTGGCTTACCAAGAGGAAAAGGCAGATTCTTGTGACAATATGGGATATCCAGGCCTAGGAGGAAATCCTTATCTCTATGATTCCTATCAAAATAGCCCTAATATGAATATGAATTGGGCACCAAGTTATGTTCAACCGGCGTCATATGGACCTGAGTGCATGTCTCCATACAACTATTCAGAAAATATGTATTCACCTAACATGAGTCCAGAACAATGGAATCCGAACGCT
>NZ_NFUX01000063.1:0-43762 GCF_002264385.1 Paenibacillus sp. VTT E-133280 | reverse complement strand
AGTCATCGACAGTGGTCTTTTTGTTGTATTATTGAAGAATTCATTAGGGTTTATTTTGAGATACTACATTAGAGATAGGTGTAAGCATTGGTGATGGGTATGGTGGATTGTATAATTTCACCACTAAATGTCCACTCTGTGCGGATAATAGTCCAATAATTCGCTTACGCGGGAGTCGTTTTTTGAATACCTACTCTGATGATGTAATGTTCTTGACAGTCCAAATGCCCTTTGCTAAGATGGCAATAATATATTTTTGGATAAGCATCTCAAACCTAAATTGAAGATATGAACTTGTTCAACTTCCAGATGTACAGAGTTGTCTGTCGTGAATGGACTTAAAGTCGAAGGTTCTTCTTTTATAAAGTTTGTAGGCGGGTATAATTTAAAAACAACCGAGGAGGAATGACCCAGGTGTGGAAAGATAAGTTTGGTAAAGAAGGTCTGACTTTTGATGATGTGCTGTTGGTTCCGCGTAAATCTGAGGTACTGCCGAAGGAAGTAGATTTGACTACAGTTCTAAGTAAGAATGTGAAGTTGAACATCCCGCTTATGAGTGCAGGTATGGACACAGTCACAGAAGCGGCTATGGCCATTGCTATTGCTCGTGAGGGTGGTATCGGGATTATTCACAAGAATATGCCTGTAGAGCAGCAAGCGGAAGAAGTGGATCGTGTAAAACGTTCCGAGAGCGGAGTTATTACTAACCCATTCTCTCTTTCAGCAGAACATCTGGTATCCGATGCTGAACTGCTGATGGGTAAATATCGTATTTCCGGAGTACCGATTGTAGACAGTGACAACAAACTGGTCGGTATTCTAACTAATAGAGATTTACGTTTTATTCATGACTTTAATATTCCAATCAAAGAAGTTATGACACATGAGAATCTCGTGACTGCTGCTGTAGGTACGACACTTCAAGAAGCAGAAGGCATCTTACAACGTCATAAAATTGAGAAATTGCCGCTGGTGGACGAGAATAACGTTCTTAAGGGCCTAATCACAATTAAAGATATCGAGAAGGCGATTCAGTTCCCTAACGGAGCGAAAGATGCACAGGGTCGCTTACTAGTTGGAGCAGCTGTTGGTATCTCTAAAGATACATTCGAGCGTACTGCAGCGTTAGTGAAATCAGGTGTCGATTTGATCGTCGTCGATTCTGCACATGGTCACCACATTAATATTATTGAAGCGGTTCGCCAAATTCGTGAGTTGTATCCTGATCTTACGATTGTTGCTGGTAATGTGGCTACAGGTGAAGCAACCCGTGAACTTATTGAAGCTGGAGCTTCTGTAGTTAAAGTAGGTATTGGACCTGGATCTATCTGTACAACACGAGTTATCGCTGGTATCGGTGTGCCGCAGGTTACAGCCATTTATGATTGTGCAACGGTTGCTCGTGAGTACGGAGTTCCTGTCATCGCTGACGGTGGAATCAAGTACTCCGGTGAAATCACTAAGGCTATTGCCGCTGGTGCTCATGCAGTAATGATGGGAAGTATGTTTGCGGGCACAGAAGAGAGCCCAGGAGAATCGGAGCTTTATCAAGGCCGTAAATTTAAAGTATATCGTGGTATGGGCAGTATGAGCGCCATGAAACAAGGCAGTAAAGACCGTTATTTTCAAGATGACGATAAAAAGCTTGTTCCTGAAGGAATTGAGGGACGTATTGCATTTAAAGGACCTCTTTCGGATACAGTTCATCAATTGATCGGGGGATTGCGCTCGGGTATGGGTTATTGTGGTACGAAGTCTTTGGAAGAACTTCGCAATGATACTTCTTTCATTCGCATCACAAGTGCTGGACTTCGTGAAAGCCACCCACATGATGTGCAAATTACGAAAGAAGCGCCAAACTATTCCGTATAATGGACTAACCGTACTATTTTTTGGACAGACAGGACTATTTCGACCTGTCTGTCTTTTTTTGCGTGTACCCCTGTGTTAGAATAGAACAAGCTATTGATATGAGGTTTAAAAGGAGAGTAGTAATCATTGAAGCACAAGCAGAAATTTAACGGTAAGCAATTTATGATTAAGACAGCGACAGTAGGTCTGCTTTTAAATATGTTAGTTTCCACTCCACTTCCGGCATTCGCAGAGGAAGGTACGACTACGACCATACAAGCCGGAACTGCAACTCAGACGACTCAGAAAGCAGTAAAGATCCCTTCTGTGGAATCACTGGGGCTAAATTTGAAATCAGCGGTTCTAATCGAACCAACAACAGGCGAAATTCTTCTATCTATGAATGCAGATGAGGCTTTGCCTCCAGCAAGTATGACTAAGATGATGACAGAGTATCTTGTAGCAGAAGCGGTGAAGACTGGACAGATTTCATGGGATCAAAAAGTCATAGTAGGGGAAAATGCGTCTAAACAGGTTGGCTCACGTATTTTTCTAGCGGAAAAAGACGAGCATACGGTTGAAGAGCTGTACATAGCAATGGCTGTCGGATCTGCAAATGATGCTACAGTCGCTTTGGCAGAACTAGTATCCGGGTCAGAATTGGAATTCGTAGAGCTAATGAATCAGACTGCCCAGAAGATGGGTATGAAAACTGCCTATTTTGTTAATTCTACTGGACTAGACAAGGCTGACATGCCTAAGAAGTACCGCTCAACTGATAAGAAAGAAAACGTAATGTCAGCGATGGATGCTGCTATTCTTGCCAAATATATTGTTACTGATCATCCTGATTTTAATAGATTTACAACGGTTCAGTCTTATAAGTTCCGTGAACGCGATACTGCTCCAATGATTAACTTTAACTGGATGTTGGAATCGAATAAGAATATACAGAATTTTAAGGCTTATGCTTATGAGGGACTGGATGGTTTGAAAACAGGCCATACCGCTAGAGCTAAATATTGTTTTGCAGGTACAGCTGAACGTGATGGTATGCGTCTGATCAGTGTAGTAATGGGGGCTAATACAGAGCCACACCGTTTTACAGAGACGAAGAAAGTACTTGATTTCGGATTTAATAATTTTGAAATTAAACAGGTTGTAGCGCCTAAAGCAGTGTTAGCCGGCAACGAAACCGTGCCAGTTCTTAAAGGGAAAAATAAAAAGGTGTCTGTAGTTACGGATGAAGCTGTTTCGTTTATCGTCCCTAAGGGAACAACCTCCCCTCAAATTAAAACAACCGTTGAAATCAATGATCCAGCAACCTTAGTTGCTCCTATAGAACAATCTGCTAAAGTGGGTAAGGTTACTTATTCCTACCAAGTTGAAGGCATGTCTGATGTTCAGCAGAAGACAGTTAATCTGATTACTGCCGAAGAAGCGGAAAAAGCCGGTTGGTTCAGTTTATTCCTTAGAGCCATTGGAGATTTCTTCGGCGATTTATTTACAGGGATCAAGAACTTGTTCTAATGAATATAGCATTGAAAATTGCGTTAATCCGAGTAAGTGGATTGTATATTTCCCTTCATTGGGGTAAAATTACAAGTTAGATTAAGATAGATCATTCGGGGGGCTAGGACATGGAAACTGGAACATCGCGCGTTAAAAGAGGCATGGCAGAAATGCAAAAAGGCGGCGTCATTATGGACGTCATGAATGCAGAACAAGCAAAAATTGCTGAGGCTGCGGGTGCAGTAGCTGTTATGGCATTGGAACGCGTGCCTTCTGATATTCGCGCAGCTGGCGGTGTAGCACGGATGGCCGATCCTACAATTGTAGAAGAAGTTATCAAAGTGGTAAGTATCCCTGTTATGGCTAAGGCTCGTATTGGCCATTACGTAGAAGCAAAGGTTTTGGAATCCTTGGGTGTTGACTATTTGGATGAGAGTGAAGTTCTTACTCCTGCTGATGAAGTCTTCCATATTAATAAACGTGAGTTCACTGTTCCGTTCGTATGTGGAGCTAAAGACTTGGGTGAAGCCTTGAGACGTATTAACGAAGGTGCATCCATGATCCGTACGAAAGGTGAACCAGGTACAGGCAACATTGTTGAAGCAGTGCGTCATATGCGCTTTATCAATAGTCAAATCCGCAAAGTAACTAATTTGTCCAAGGATGAGCTATATAATGAAGCTAAGAACCTGGGAGTTCCTTACGAGCTACTGCTTGAAGTGCATGAGCTTGGTAAGCTGCCGGTTGTTAACTTTGCTGCTGGCGGTGTAGCAACTCCTGCCGATGCTGCCCTGATGATGCATCTAGGTGCGGATGGTGTGTTTGTAGGCTCAGGTATTTTTAAATCGGACAACCCTGAGAAATTTGCCCGTGCGATCGTTGAAGCCACTACACACTATACGGATTACAAACTGATTGCAGAAGTATCTAAGAACCTTGGCGCACCCATGAAGGGGATTGATATTGCAACTCTAACCCCGGCTGAACGTATGTCGGAGCGTGGCCGTTAATAGAGAGAAGGTTGCCGGATGAAAATAGGAGTGCTGGCGCTTCAAGGCGCAGTTACGGAGCATATTGTTAGTATAGAGAAGACCGGAGCAGTGGGCGTACCTATCAAGCGGGTAGAGCAGCTTGAGGAGGTTGATGGCCTAATTATTCCTGGTGGTGAGAGTACAACGATCGGTAAACTGATGCGAAAATATGGCTTCATCGAAGCCATACGTAATTTCTCCAATCAGGGCAAGCCGATTTTTGGAACATGCGCGGGTATGATTGTTCTGGCCAAACAAATTGCCGGAGGCGAACCAGGACATTTAGAGCTAATGGATATTACGGTGGCTCGGAATGCATTCGGTCGTCAACGGGAAAGCTTTGAATGTGATCTGGAGGTTAAAGGAATTGATGAGCCGGTTCGTGCTGTGTTTATACGTGCACCGCTTATCAACGAGGTAGGCCCGGGTGTAGATGTGCTTACAGTCTATAATGATGAGATTGTAACTGCACGGGAGGGTAACCTGCTGGTGTCTTCTTTTCATCCAGAATTGACCGATGATTTCAGACTGCATCAATATTTTGCTGATATGGTAGAGGCTACTAGGCAAATGCAACAACAGAATCGCATATAAGAACATCCTGACTCTTTCAAAGCTGTAAGCAGCAATTTGAAAGAGTTTAGGCTGTTTTCAGGAGGGAAACTTTGTGTTAGATGTAAAAGTATTACGCAGTGATTATGCTCGAGTTGAACAAGCTTTAGAGAAACGGGGTAAATCACTGGATTTAATTGCTGATTTTCCACAACTTGATCTACGCAGACGTGAATTACTGCAAGAAACAGAAGGTCTTAAGAATCGTCGTAATACGGTTTCTGGCGAAGTAGCGAAGAAGAAAAAGAATGGTGAGCCAGCAGATGACCTAATTGCAGAAATGCGTACGGTATCTGACCGAATTAAAGAGCTTGATGACGAAGTCCGTGAATTGGAAGTTCAGATTGCTGAACTTACTATGAGTATTCCGAATATTCCGCATGATTCAGTTCCAGTTGGTAAATCTGAGGAGGATAACGTAGAATTGCGTCGCTGGTCGGAGCCAAAAGAATTCGGATTTACTCCGAAATCACATTGGGAGCTTGCGCAGCAGCTCGATATTATTGATTTTGAAGCTGCAGCGAAGGTTACGGGATCACGGTTTGTTTTTTATAAAGGACTGGGAGCACGTTTAGAGCGGGCGCTTATTAACTTTATGATGGATCTGCACAGCGGGGAGCATAACTATGAAGAAATGCTGCCGCCTTACATTGTGAATAAAGACAGCTTGTACGGAACGGGACAACTTCCTAAGTTTGAGGAAGATCTGTTTAAGTTACGTGACACTGAATACTATTTGATTCCGACAGCGGAAGTACCTGTAACCAACTACTATCGCGAAGAGATTTTGACTGCAGCAGATCTACCTAAGTATCATGTAGCATACAGCTCTTGTTTCCGTTCTGAGGCGGGTTCGGCTGGCCGTGATACTCGCGGTCTGATCCGTCAGCATCAATTCAACAAAGTAGAGCTGGTAAAGCTTACTACACCTGAATCCTCTTATGAGGAGTTAGAGAAAATGACAGCAGATGCTGAGCGCGTCCTGCAGCTTCTTGGATTGCCTTATCGCGTACTTGGGCTATGTACAGCTGATATGGGCTTTACATCGGCTAAGACGTATGATTTGGAAGTATGGCTGCCTGAGAGTGGAATGTACCGTGAAATCTCTTCTTGCTCGAATACAGAGGACTTCCAAGCGCGTCGGGCAAATATTCGTTTCCGTAAAGATCCGAAATCTAAACCTGAATTTGTTCATACACTGAACGGATCTGCTTTGGCTGTAGGACGTACTGTTGCAGCGATTCTTGAGAATTATCAGCAAGAGGATGGCAGTGTTCTGATTCCAGAATGTCTACAACCGTATATGCGCAATGTGAAATCGATCCAACCTAAAAATATTTAAGAAAACAGTTGCTTTTAATCGCACTCTAGGTTACAATTACTAATGCATGTGAAATTTATATGCATTTGGAGAGGTACCGAAGCGGTCATAACGGGGCGGTCTTGAAAACCGTTAGAGTGCAAGCTCACGTGGGTTCGAATCCCACCCTCTCCGCCATTCCTTTATGAAACTATAAGAAATAAGCAGATAGAAGCCGTCTCCTTTGGAGGCGGTTTTTTTGTTGTGCTTGAAATGGTGCAGTTTCAGGCATTGTTTGATGAACCTAGTTCCATTGAGAATAAAAAGATTGATTTCTCCGCAATGTATTAGGGAAGGAGGATGATCATAATTATGGACAGACAATTGGAAGTAGATCAGCATAATCTTGTCTCGGCCTGGCAAGAACGCCTGCCTGCGTTAATGGAGGATGGGGACAGTTTCAATGTACTAGCGGATGAAGGTGATCCGAATAGTCTGCTTATTCATTTTAATGCTGCGGGACGTCAAGGGTACTCACTTGATTTTCGCTGCAGATATGTAGATAGCAGGGAGGTCGCTGTTGATCTGCTTGATGTGGAGCAGAGTGGAATTCATATTGATGAGCACAATGATGCAGTACAGCTATTAGCACAACAGTATTCACGACAAATTCACGAGTGTGCTCAGGCGCTACAGAGTATAACTAATCCTTAGGAGGAATGAACAATGTCAAAGCCGAAAAGTATTCCAGTTCCCGGGGCACAGCCTAACGATGGCGAACGCAGAAAGGAGCATAATTCTTCTGCACCAGAGCCACTTTCTGGCTCTAAAAAGGTGAAGCAGGCTAATCATGTTGACCATCATAATCCGCAAGGATAATAAATAAAAACAATAACAATTATAAAGAAGTGTTTCTTGATTTTTACAAATAGTTTATCATAAGGGGGGGAGATTTTTTTTACATGGGAGAGGAGAAAAATAATGAACAAAAAATGGGGTTTATCCGCCGCGGCACTGTTGCTTACAGCAGCGGTAATTCTGCCGGGATGTGGAAGTAAACAGGAGGCGCCAAAAGAGGCCTTAAAATCAGCCGCTACAAAAGCGACTGCGATGTCTTCATATGAAATGAAGAGTAAATTCTCGATCAACGATCTAACCATCGAGACCGCTGACGCTGAATCTGCTGCAATGACCACACAGGTACTCAGCATGCTTAAGAACGCTGATATAACTATTGACGGTGTTTACCAGGCTGATCCAATGCAGACAGAGCTAACTATGGTTCTGAATCTTAAGGGAGATATGAGCATGAGCTTCAATGTCCCTATGGTGATGACCACTGAGAAGCTGTATGTTAAGATTCCATCGATTCCGTTCTTTCCGATTCCGGAGACCATCGTCAATAAATTTGTAGAAGTGGATCTAAAGGCGTTGGCAGAGCAAGAGGGTGCTGAGTTTAATCCCAGCTCTCTTGATACACAGAAAATGCAAAAGTTCTCTAATGAAGTAATGGACACTGTATTAGCGGAATATGATGAAGGAAAATATTTTAATGAGCTTAGTCCAAAGGATGCAAATTTACCAGAGGGTGTAGAAGCTAAACAGGTCGTTCAGTTCCAAGTGACGAACGATAATGTTAAAGAAGCAATCACTATCTTCGTGAATAATGCCCTGCCTAAAATCATTGATATTGTGAGCAAGGAAGAGTACAAGGATATGCTGCAAATTAATGATGCGGATCTGGCTAAGGCTAAAGAAGAGATCACATCGAGTGAGACTAGAACTGAATTCGATAAGAGCTTGGCTGATCTTGATAAGTATCTTACGATCAATCAGTTCCATTACAATACGGCGATCAATAAAGACGGATTTGCTGTTTATCAGGATTTATTGATGGACATTAAAGTAAATGATCCGGAAGATGGTACGAACGTAGCCTTCTCTATAAACGGAACAGGTCAATATGACAAGATTAACGAGAAGCCAGTGTTTAAGATTGGCATTCCTCAAGGTGATGATGTAATTACAATGGATCAACTAGAGGAACAATTCGGTAGCTTGGGGACTTATTAATTAAGAAGTTACGAGAGAAAGACCCGCATGCCAGCGTATGATTTACGCCCATGCGGGTCTTTTTTTATTAGAACAATAAGATTATTAATCTTGAACGGGTCAGTAGAAAGTTATTTGTGTTCATCCGGCAGCATATCTTCGGCTAATATTGCGTAGGTTTGATGATCCTGCCAATGGCCGTTTATTTTGAGATACTGGCGGGCGATACCTTCAGGTTTAAATCCGCTCTTCTCCAGCACCCTCCGAGAAGCCTCATTATGCAATAAGACGGCTGCCTGAACCCTATGAAGACCTAAGGCTCGAAAAGCGTAGCCTAGAACTAATCCGACTGCAGCGGTCATGTAACCTTTTGCCTGCATCCGATGATCCATTAGATAGCCTAAATCAGCATACTGTGCTACACCTCTTGAGACATTAGACAGCGTGATTTGACCTATTAATTGTCCATCAAGCAGATAGACACCGAACATATAGGCTCTGTCCTCCAGAGCATCCTCCAGACGCTGATTAATGATCCGTTGTTGACTCTCCAAAGTGTAGAATTGCTCATCGCGTTGTGGTTCAAATGGTTCATGTGTTACCCGATTATTCAAACGCAGCTCCAGTAAGTCCTCTGTATCCTTTAGCTCTAGTGGAGAAATATAGATGCCATGTGAGGTATGATATAAAGTAAGGGTCATTTCAGGTCTCTCCTTTGTCTTCCTTCGATGGTTTTTGACGTAAACGGCGAAAGAATGAGGTTAGTAGGTCTGCACAATCTTCTTGTAAAATCCCCTGAATCACTTCGGTGCGATGGTTAAAACGCGGTTCTTCTAACAGATTCATGAGGGTCCCAGCACATCCAGCCTTAGGATCAGGCGTGCCATACACAGTGAGTGGTACTCTTGATTGTACAATCGCTCCTGCACACATCGGACAAGGCTCTAAAGTAACATACAGCTGGCAATCCAATAGACGCCACGAGTTCATGACATTGCTGGCCTCACGAATGGCAACCATTTCTGCATGAGCTGTAGAATCCATTGTAGTTTCTCTTAAATTGTATCCGCGTCCGATAATTTCACCATGCCGTACGATCACTGCCCCAATGGGAACCTCCCCTAATGCTTCAGCTTTGCGGGCTTCTGCTATCGCCTGCCTCATCCAATGTTCATGAACCGCTCGCATATCATCTAGCGATTCACCTGCTTTAATATTCAAGATCATCTTCCCTTCCTTTATATCCATTGTACAACGAACAAATATTCGTTCTTAACAAAATGTGCATAACTCTGTGGATAACCGCCTACTTATGCACATTTTTGTACACATCGTTTTATAATAAAATGTTTATATGTGCATAAGTTGTGGATGGTTTCTTAGACGTTTCCCATTCTTATTAGGACGCCGAAGGCATTTATATTTGTATATTGTAGAGAAAGACCTTTTAAATTTCAATATTTCTTGAATTGTAACGCTTCATTGAAATGTCTTTTCAAATGTGAGGGCAAAAGGTATGATGTTTATTGTAGGCCCCGCAAGGATTTACCAGTGGATAAGAGGTGAACAAACAGTTTGTCCATAAAGACAAAACTATCTGCTATTATTTTTGGGGCGGTGTTGCTAATTTTAGCACTGAACCTGACATTTAACCTTTATGCCGCCCAAAACAATCTACGGAATGAAAGCATTAATAATATGCAACTAACCGCTATGCAAATGGCCGTTTCTGTAGAACAAAGTAACTATAGCTCTAACTATGTAGAATATCAAATTGCGCATAATTTAAGGATGGCGGCTATCTTTGCCTCCGAGGAGCTGGATCCCGATTATAAGAATATCACGAATGAAGAACTTAAGGTCCTAACTTCCAAGGTGGGCGTGTCTAATATTTCAATTCTGGTAAAGACTGATAACGATATTGTAATAGCAAGGTCTTCGGTGCCTGGTGATATTGGGGTGTCCACAAAGGACTGGGGGTACTGGCACCTGGCCTTTTTGGAGTTGTTCGATAATCAGGAGGTATCCGTGGGTCAGGGGCAGGCCTTGGACCATTTTTGGTCAGGCCCATTTGATTATTCAACCTACAATCTCGATTTCATTGAGAAGTGGGGATATTATCATGATGAAGCAAGTAACTACATCATAAACCCTGTTATCCTCAATAATGCAGCCAGCGACTATGTCAAAATTACCAATCCTGATCAAATTGCAGCGCTGACCAAAGAAGCTAATCCAGGGATCTTAGAACTCACAGGATTTAACCCAGTGACATTTGGTTCGGCGAGTATGAAGGCTGACGGAAGTGACGCATTGAATAAGAATCTTGGTAACCGCCCCATTAAGTATGGTACTTATACTTATGGTAATCTGGAGCGGGATAGAGCGGCGATTCTATTAGCTCAAGAGAAGCAGAAGCCGGTTACACTTGAGATGAAGGTACATGGGGAAAGAGTGCTCAAAAGCTATATCCCTATCGAATCTCCTGGACTGAAGGCTTATGTGATTGGAGTCGTATTGGATTACTCCGTAATTTCATCAGTGGTTCATGAACAATTAATTAATAATCTGACAACATCTCTGTTATTACTTACATTATTCTTGTTATGCAGTTACATACTGTCTGGATTTGTTACTCGTCCGATTCAGGCGATACTTGCCAAAGTGAACGATGTGGCCAAAGGGAAATTCGAGCCTCCACTCAAGGTAACTAGCCGGGATGAGTTAGGGCAATTGGCACTACGAATCAACGCTATGACAGCTCATCTCATGCAGCGCACCAATCGGCTCAAACAGACACTGGAAGAGAACCGAGCAGTTAAGGAACATTTGGAATCCGTCATTAATGGGACCTCTGATGCGATACATACAATCGATATGGACGGCCGAATTACTAGTACGAACAGAGCCTTCGAAGAACTGTATGGATGGAGTGCCAAAGAGGTGCTAGGGAATAAGCCTTACCTTGTGCCTGCGACAGCGCTTAAGCAGGAGGAAGAGCGGCTTGATGCGTTAAAGAGTGGTGCGGCTCTACCACCAATTGAAACCGTAAGACTTAAACGGGATGGAACAATTGTTGAAGTTAGTGTTAGTACCTCAGTGATTCGTGATGAAGACGGGTATCCACATTCCTTTATTCACGTCTCACGTGATATGACGGAACGTAACCGTATGGAAGAACTGCTTAGACGCTCTGAGAAACTGACTACAGTAGGCCAATTAGCCGCTGGAGTTGCACACGAGATCAGAAATCCACTTACAACGCTAAAAGGATTTCTGCAGCTTCAACAAGAAAAGCAGATTTTGGTCCCCCTCCATATTGAACTGATGTTGTCTGAGCTCGAGCGGATTAATCTGATCGTAAGTGAATTTTTGATTTTGGCCAAGCCTCAAGCTGTTCATTTTCAGGAAAAAGATGTACGGGATATCCTTGGGGACGTGGTTTCTCTTTTAGACAGTCAAGCTCATTTGTTTGGGATTCAGTTTAGTACTACGTTCTCAGAATACCCATCTACCGTACATTGTGAAGTGAACCAGCTCAAGCAGGTGTTTATTAACATCGTCAAAAATGCTATTGAAGCCATGCCTGATGGTGGTGTGATTTCAATGGAGTTAAGAAATACCCTGGATTCTGTTTTCATTCTTATTTCAGATCAAGGCGAAGGAATTCCTAAGGATATGCTGCCTAAACTGGGTGAGCCCTTCTTCACCAATAAGGAATCGGGAACAGGCTTAGGGCTAATGATTAGTCAACGTATTATTCAGGCTCATAAGGGTCATTTGGAAATACAAAGTGAAGTGGGTCAAGGGACAACTGTTATGATCAAGCTGCCTGCAGCTGGTACGGATACCTCTTGGCTTAATATTAAGGATGAACGGAGTGAAGGACAACGTGAGAATTAATAAATTCATCAGTGAGACAGGATACTGTTCACGCCGTGAAGCAGATAAGCTGGTGGAAGGTGGTAGAGTTACGATCAACGGACAACCTGCTGTGCTTGGCAGTCAGGCTGTTCCAGGCGATGATGTAAGAATAGATGGTGTTGCACTTGAAACATCAAGCCAGACGGTTTACATTGCGTTAAACAAGCCAGTGGGCATCACTTCAACTACAGAACAGCATATTAAGGGTAATATTGTTGATTTTGTAGGTCATCATGAGCGAATCTTCCCGATTGGGAGGCTCGATAAGGATTCAGAAGGCTTAATTCTGCTTACCAACGATGGGGATATCGTTAATAAGATTTTACGGGCTGAAGGTCGGCATGAAAAAGAGTATGTTGTTACTGTAGACAGACCGATCACGCCATCATTTATTACCGGTATGTCCAGTGGCGTAAAGATATTGGGTGAAAAGACGCTACCTTGTGAGGTTACTCGTATTACAGAGCGTGTATTCCGTATTATTTTGACGGAGGGTAAGAATCGGCAGATCCGCCGTATGTGTAGCGCTTTTGGCTACGAGGTTAGAAAGCTGCAACGCATTCGGATTATGAATATTCGTCTAGGGGCATTACAAACAGGAGAATGGCGTGAGTTGTCTGCTGAAGAGAAGCAAGAACTTGGGGCTACATTGAACTACCAACTTCTATAGCTTAAAAGATCCTAGATTTGAATAAGATTTTGTCAAAAAAGAGCTGCTCCATCGGTCTAAGACCTTGGGGCAGCTCTTTATGCTTTGTGTTAAGGAAACCATTATTCATCAGTAGGAGCTATACCTGAGAACTCTTTGGTTTCTTGATATTTACGAATAATGGATACTTCAACCCGGCGGTTCTTACTTCTTCCAACAGCTGTAGTATTTTCAGAAATCGGGTGGTATTCTCCGTATCCAATCGCACTGAATTTCCGTGGATTCAGGTTCGTATTTGTTAGCAAGATCTTCATGAACTGAAGGGCGCGATCGGCGCTCAGGTCCCAGTTGGAAGAATAGTCGCTATTAGAGATAGGGATATTATCAGTATGCCCTTGCACGACAACATCATAATCCGGGAATTGCTGCAGCATAGTTGAGATGGACTTTGCTAATTGCCGAGAATCATCTTTAACTACAGCCTGTCCGGAAGCGAACAACGCGTTATCGCTTATCGTAATCATAAGCTGAGACTGATTGAGCTTAGTACTGAGAAGATCGGTTAGACCGTTCTTGCTGATATATTGATCAAACTGCTTTTTAAGCTTCTCTAAATCCTCTTGTTCCTTTTGCCGCAGCTTAGCCATTTCTGTTTGTTCGGTTTTCTTGGCTACTGATTTATCCATTTGATCATTTTTTCCTAAATCCTCTTGAGTCTTAGATGGCATTGCCGCCCGCTCTTCAAGAATACCTGTACCGCCATTAAGAGCGGAACTGAAGGCTTGACTCATCTCTTCGAATTTTTTGGCATCCGTTGCACTCATAGAATACATTACGATGAACAAGGCTACCAGAAGGGTCATAAGATCAGAATAAGGCAGTAGCCACGATTCATCGGCGTGTTCTTCATGCTCTTCGTGTCGTCTAGTCTTTTTGCTCACCCGATCCACTCTCCTTCTCAGCATTTAACTTAGCTCGTTCCGAAGGTGTTAGGAAGACAGCAAGCTTCTGATTGATGGCAATAGTGGATACACCGGATTGTATGGACAAAAGACCTTCGACCATCATCATTCGAACTTCAATTTCGCGTTTGGAAAGTCGTTTTAGCTTATTGGCAATAGGATGCCATAATACGTAACCTGTAAAGATACCGAGTAGTGTTGCGATGAAGGCAGCCCCGATTGCTGCAGCCAATTTGTTCATATCACTCATATCAGCCAGAGCGGCGATAAGTCCGATAACGGCCCCGAGTACGCCAAGTGTAGGAGCATACATACCTGCTTGTGAGAAAATGAGTGCGCCTGCTTTATGTCTATCCTCTGTGGCGTGGATGTCCTCCATAAGAACATCGCGGACAAAATCCTGATCATTTCCATCAATAATCATCCGCATGCCATTTCTGAGGAAGTTATCTTCTATTTCATCGACTTTCGACTCAAGAGCCAGCAGACCTTCACGCCGTGTAATAGAAGCCCACTCCATGAACATAGTAATTAATTCGGGTTTACTGATTAATTTCTTTTTGACAAAAATCATTTTAAACAGACTTGGAATCTTCTTGACCTCTGAGAACGGAAAGGCCATAAAGATGGAAGCTGCCGTACCCACTAAGATAATAACGTAAGCAGCAGGTGTGGCTAAAGCGTGAAGAGGAGCGTGCTTGAGGATCATACCCCAAATAACTGCAACTAGACCAAAAATTAAACCAAGTATTGTTGAAATTTCCATTATGCACCTCGTCCATGAGATTATAAGATGTGTTCCGACAAAGCCGCGTATATCATCCTTGAAACAGCGGCAAGGCACTCTGTGCGAAACCGAATAACGTATATTCTTATTTATCGACATCATTCCGTTTTTTGTGAAGTCATTTTTTCGGCTATAATGGATAAGGTAAGTAATTATTCATCTGTGGAGAAAACGGAGTGATACATGTGGGTGTAAAGCATGGTAGAGATTACGGTGAAATCCTAACGGATTTGACTGAGGCTGTCGGCAGAATTTCCGATGGGTACTTATTTTTTGAAATGGATCCGGAAGAGTGGCAAGAATTGCCGCAGGAATCCAAGATGGAGGTATGGGAGGCACTGGCTGAGGATCTTTTCTTCGCGCTGGGTAATGAACCTATGATTGAGGTGGGGAGCGGCGTTATCATTTATGATAAGGACACGCACCGCATTAATATTTTAGTCGGAGAAGAGGATTTAGCCTCTGTTGTTTTGATTTAAGAAGAGGGGGCGACGGGGCGTAATTTGCCCGTAGTTAGTAGCCCGTGTTAAAATTGGTGTAGCCGAGTTATAATCGCTGGGATTCTTGAATACATTTAATCGAAAATATTGCCTTTATCCTGGCACATCCCTTGGACCTCAGAAGCTAAGGGATGTTTTGTTTAACGAATAAGACGAGTAATGGGACCTGCGGATTTTACTGCAATTTTTAGTAAGGGAGGAAATGAATTGTTATTTACGGAAGAAGAACTGCGTGAGCAGATCAGCAAGCTGGAAGGTTGGAAGCTGGAAGAGAATACCATGGTGCGAAAATATATGTTCAGTCAATATATGAAGGGTATTGCTTTCGTTGATGAAGTAGCCACCATTTCAGAAGCCTTTGATCACCATCCACATATTACAATTGATTATAAGACAGTGACTTTACGGCTGAAATCAAATGAGGAAGACGGTATTACAGCTCTAGATATTCGAGAGGCACATGAATTTAATGAAGCCTTTGAGAAAAATCGTTAGTGTCACCCAAACTCATAAATAAACGCCCGTGCGCAGATAGTGAACTATCTTCAGGCACGGGCGTTTTTAGTTGCTTTGGTAGTTACTTTTTCTCTGCGAGCCAGAGGGCGACGTTTGCAATCTCCTCAGGGGCTAGCTTTTCTTTAAAGGAAGGCATTTGACCGCGTCCTTTAGTTACAATACTGTAGATTGCTTCAGCATCATGTTGACCGCCTTCATTTTGAAGACTGGGTCCAACTCCACCTTGAAGCTGATCGCCGTGACAGGTAATACAGCTGGCTTTCACGGTTGCTTCCGCCTTTGCCGCATCCAATTGGACTTCCGGCATCGTCGGCTTATTCTGTTCAGCTACCTCTTCTTTACCTGGAAGTGTAAACATAAGTACTACCGCAAAGGCACAGGCGGCAAAAAACAAACCGCTCATGATCCATTTCTGCATCCCAGTTCGTCCCTTCTATGTAAGCTGCTCCCTACATTATAGCTCAAGGTGAAGCGTTATCATAGGGTTTGTGACAAAAAAATGAACGACAATGCCATCAAATCATTGAAAAATATGGAATTTAATATTATTTGTCATAGACCATGCAATAAAAAGGTTTGTTTCCTGTGGGGGTTAGGCGCTCATACGTATCGGTAATCGTAAATCCACACTTTTGGTAAGTTCGGATCGCCCGCTGGTTCCAGGTCAATACCTCTAGATCAATCTCACGCTCAGGATAACGAATTAAGGCTGCTTGCACGATTGCATCCATGAATGTTTTGCCTAGACCTTGGCCGCATAGATCAGGGCGCATGCCAATCCCCAAGCGAACAACACCTTCCATTGGAAACAACTGCGCGAATCCACACAAAATCCCTTGCCCATTTAATATGGAGACATATTGCTCATTACGTAGCTGAGGGTCACCGAACTCGATTCCAAGAGCCTGCATTTGCTCCCATGGCATCCAGCCGTAAATATTATAAGGGGCAGTGTAATCCCAGTTGCAAATCTCTTCCGCGTGACTGGTCTCCATAGGCGCTACATGAAAAGTAACAGAGGAATTTATCATAAGGTTAAGGACCTCCTTTCACGGGGGTTACTTTAAAATATAAGAAAGTATACTAATTATATACAAAAATAGGCTTGGTCGACTCAGAAATTTATGAGATTATTGTTTTACAAATTCTGAGAGGGGTAAATACTAAATAAGACAAAAAACAAGCTCTTCCCCAAGAATCAACATCTTGGAAAAGAGCCTATGTACGATTTACTTATTGAACATCATCATTATCTTCTGTCTCAGAAGCAACAGAATGATAAGCATCCGTGCTCATAATGCGTTTAGCACCGATGTAGCGTTTCACGTAGTAGCTATCACTCAGGGAGCTAATCGTTACACCGCGTGAGGAAGATGCGTGTGCAAACTTGCCTTCACCGACATAAATACCGACATGGGAGACACCCTTGCCACTTGTATTGAAGAATACAAGATCTCCAGATCTTAAATCATCTTGGGAGATAGCAGTACCCATTTGAAACTGGGAACCTGATTGGTGTGGTAGGTTAATACCAATTTTATCAAATACATACATTGTAAATCCGGAGCAATCAAATCCATTTGTGGAGATGCCGCCGGATACGTACTTAGTTCCGATGGTCTTGTCGATCACTTTATCCATTTTGGAATCCGCGAAAGCGCTTCCTGCTCCAATGGTGAAAATAATGGAAAAGCTAAGTACTGCTGCTGCTAGCTTCTTCTTCAAAAGTTTATACCCCTTCCGGATGCCTACGAGGTTAGCTTAAGGGTTCGGTTGAAGGTCCCCTATGACCCCTCTAAAAATGGAGGTCAATTCACCCAAAGTTGGTTCCCCCGTTTTCCTAATAGTCAGGAAACTCGGCTGATACTGTTGATTAGGAATAGCTTGTAATCAATACATGACAAAACCTTTGTAAATAACAACTTAATGATTACAAAAATGTTACTAAAATCTTACTGCAGTTATTGTAACAAACAGAGTGCCGCTTGGCAATCGTTTTTAACATAATCATGCAGAAAAATTCGTTTTTTTAAAGACAAAATGCATATGTAAGCGATAATATTAAACTAATTTTTATATTTATTGAAATTTTTATCAAATAAAAGTGTTTAAAGTCTGTTCTAGAGGTGTAAAGAATATAATGAGGCAAAAGAAAACCTGGATTCGATTAAGTCAATAATCAAACCCAGGTCCTATATAATGTAATTGTGTGGTTTAGTTGTGGCGAAGTATTAATCGTAGGCTACAGCTTGATATGAGGAAGTACTCATTACTCTTTTAGCACCAACGTAGCGATTGGCCCAGTAGGACTGGCTAAGTGAAGTGATGGTTACGCCATATGAAGATGATGATTGTGCGAATTTTCCGTTTCCAACATAAATGCCGACATGGGATACGCCGTTGCCCAATGTGTTAAAGAAAACTAGGTCACCTGAACGCAACTTGCTTTTGGCTACAGGAGTTCCAACATTATATTGAGCTTTTGAAGTACGGGGCAAAGAAAGACCCACCTTCTTGAATACATACGTAGTAAATCCAGAACAGTCAAACCCGGCAGTGCTAGTGCCTCCGGTTTTATAGGCAACTCCAATTGTCTTTGAAATAACACTGTCCATCTTAGAATCTGCAAAGGCACTTCCTCCACCAATAGAGAACGCCATCACAAGTCCTAGCGCCGCAGCGACGCATGCTTTTCTTAAATTCTTCAAAAAAATTGTACCCCTTCCAATGCCTGTGAGGTTAGCTTAAGGATTCGGTAGAAGTTTCCCTATGATCCCTGCAAAGCGAGATCAATTCACCCAAAATATGGTTCCCCCACTTCCTGGTGCCAGGAATTCGGCGTTTTATGCACCAGATAGTGACTTATCGACAAAACTACGATAAATACATGAAGTTATGTAGAAATCGTTTCAAATGATTACAAACTTGTTACCAATGGAACAGGACTTATTGTAACAAAGTCTTTATGATTTTGCAAATCGACATAATTTTCTATAACGCGAAAGAGTCCCGGCTCCAGATTAAGGAACCGGGACTCTTATATTATGTGCTGTAAGACCTTGAATTATTGTGGGAATGCTTTACTGAGCCATAGATGATATTGTGCTGAGATTCCCCACATTTTGAAGAGTGTAGAAGGCAGGGGTGAGATTTGACGGATAATCAGCGCCGGTAGGCCAGGGCAGAAGAGACCCGTTAGTCCGCATATTAGCAAAAGGACCAGACCTGCTGCACCAAGTAGGATTGAAATGCCTATTGCTGGAATCAGCGACTTCAAGCAAATGAATAGGGAGGAGAACATCCCCGTGCCGCTGGTATAACCAAACTGCATATATAGAAGGAACAGGCGTACGATAAAGATGTATATAAGCCATGCCAATACGTATGGAATTAGATGAAGTAACAAAGAGTAGTTCAGAAATGAGGACAAGAATAGCCCGTACATTTTTGGAGCGAGCCAGTATAACGGAAGTAGTGCGAGCACCCATTCGATTAGACTGAAGATAAACACAGGAAATCCATAAAGCTTCATACCGGGAAAAAAGAACAGGCCACGCTCTCCTTTTCGCTCCTGATGGAGTTCATGCAGTAATCCTGACCTTATGAAGGGGGAGAGCAGAAGTCGAAAGACAACAAGTCCTAGGAACATCCATAACCAAGTACGTATCGCAGGATCTGTGTTCAAGCTGAACTGTCCTTCGACATAATAGAGTAGTCTGCCCATTCCGCTGCCTCCAGCGTCTTTATCTGGATAGCGCAGCAGAATAGGAACGATAGCAGACCGGATGAAGCCGTACATAAAGTAGCCCCAGAGCAGTCGGTAGATGAAGAGCAGAATCAGAATATAAAATTGCTCCTTCATGCTTTGCCAGCCGCGGGTTATCGATGTTCTCACAATCATTCACCTCACCAGACAAGAGTTCCGAGCACGGTTTCAACTAGTTTAGTTACACTTAATGTCCAGCGGGAGAGTGTTTTGGGCTCTATTTCCGCCAGTCTGAAGTTGTTCAGATGTTTGCTTTCTAAAAGAACGGTATGCTCAGGATCAACCTCAGCAGAGAGGAGAAGCTTATCGCTTAACAATTGGAATGTAGTCTCTGCCCCTTCACCGCTCCAGACCCGCTCTGTCGCAGAGCCATCGTCGAATGTGAATTTAATGGGAACGTCAACATAATGGCTCCCTTTGTTTGTAATCTTTACTATGGATTCATAGCTCTGAGCATCGCTGTTGCCATTCTTTTTAATCGTAATCGTATCTACTGAGAAATCAGGAGCACCACCACCATAAATATAATCTTCGAAATAAGGCTGCCATGATTTTTTGGTTATCTTCTCAACGACTTTTTGAAAATCAGATGTAGTGGGGTGCTGGAAACGGAATTTACGTGCGTAAGTGGACATGATGCTGTTCATTGCTTTAGTGCCTACTTGGCGTTCAATATCCTTGAGTACTAGCTTTCCGCGAATATACACATTCCGGCTATAGGATTCTGCCCCGGCGTATTTCCATGTCTCTAAATTTAGCGGCTCTGATTTGGTCACCAGGCTGGACTGAAGAGGGAGATTCGTTTTGATGCCATATTCTTGCTCCATGAGTCTGTCTTCAGCATAAGAAGTAAAGCTTTCGTCTAACCAAGCCTCCTCGAATTCATTGCTGGCAACCATACCGTAGAAGTATTGATGGCCAATCTCATGAACGACGGTTCTTTCAAGTGAGGTGTCAGGAGAAGAGTCTGTCGCTCCAAACGCTGTAACGAGTGTTGGATACTCCATTCCTCCAGCTCCATTGCCCTCCTTAGGCGGAACGACAATAGATAGCGTCGAGTAGGGATAAGGACCATACCATTTGCTGAAGTAGGTCAGAGCAGCCTTAGCGGCCTGAAGGTATCGTTCCTTTAAGTCTTTGTGTAATGGATCGAGATACACCTTAATCCGTACACCAGGCACTTCTGGCGTAGAGAAGGCTTCTTCGGCTACTGTAAAATCAGGAGATGCCGCCCAAGCAAAGTCATGGACATCGTCAGCGTAGAACTGATATATTTTTTGATCTTGCTTTAGCTTGGCACTCTTCACAGGAAATCCGGTCGCAGCTACCGTGTAGTCGGAAGGAACCGCAATCGTTACATTAAAGATGCCAAAATCGCTGTAAAACTCAGAGGTGCCGTGATACTGATGCAAATCCCAGCCTTCCTCCTTAACTCCACGTGTGCCCATAGGCTCGTATACACTAAGTTTAGGGAACCATTGCCCAGCCATCACGAAATTGCCTGATGCGCCCATACGGGCAAATATTTTGGGGAGCTGGACCTCGTACCGGAGTTTAAGCGTGACACTTTCTCCACCATTAACCGGCTGTGGGAGATGTACCTTTAGGAGTGTCTTATCGTTGACGTTACCATCATCGGGCTGTACAAATTGCACTCTTTGCATTAGAGAAGTTCCTTCTGTTGTGCGCAAATCGGTTAAAGTCATATTTCCGAAGCCGTTCTCTGGCATGGTGTCACTTCGGAGCGTTCCTCCGGACTCCTTCATAAAGGTAGTATCTGGTGAAGAAAAAGCATTAGGATACATATGAAAATATAGATCACTTACCGGTTTTACACCGGGGTGTGTCCAGGTTACCGTCTCAGAAGCAATTAAGGTTTCTGTATCAGGAACAAGCTGAACATCGATGTGATACTCGACAACTCGTTGACTTAATGCCTCTTCTGCTGGAACGGGGGCGCTATCAGGCAGTGTCTGCTGTGGTGCAGCTGCAGGAGCTGTGCCGCTTGAGGACTTGGCCTCTTTTGAAACAAAGCTAGTAACAGAAGATGTAGAGTTATCCCCCGAATTGACCCATATGCCTCCTAAAAGCACGAGGGTGGCCAGGGTCGCAAAGATGATGATGTACCTTAATGACAGTGACTTCATAGTGTGATTCCTCCCGTGACAAGCATCTACGGGATGTATATGTTTGCAATCGCCGCATTATTAGCTAAAATTAAATTATTCGTAAGAGGAAGGGTGTGCACTCGTGGACAACATACAACCGGAGGGCAAGAAACAGATTGCCTTAAATATTGTGAATGCCAAAAGTAAACATAAAGGCTTTGGAGCAGGCTCTATAGAGCTCAATAACGTATCACCTGTCATTATTGATGGCGGTGAAGCAGTCATTGATATTGGTGCCATGCATGCCAAGAGTAAGGTTGAAAAGGGAATTAAATTCTCCATGAACCGTGAAGATGTACCTAATGGTAGACAGGTTTGGGTGGTATGGGTAGCCGTGGATCGTACACAGGATAGTCAATTTTATGGTGGAATAACGGCCTGCGAAATGTGGATCGATACGGAAGCGCGTCGCGGTTGGAAAATTCTCGCCGAGCATGTCAATAAGTTGGATGCTGCTCTAAAACGCAAAATCGATGTGGGAGGACTTGGCGCAGTTGAAAAAAACGCCCTAAAATCCCTCTTGATCTCTCATAATGAGACATGGTGGACTGCGTCCTCTGATGAGCTTAAGGCTGCACTGACTGAGTAGGAACGAATTACCCGGTCAAGGTTACCTGATACAGAAAAAAGGCTTCGACATCCTGAAATAGGAGAGTCGAAGCTTTTTTGAATTGAACACAATGAATTAGTTTACGATTTGCCTGCCGTACTAAGTTTGCGTTTGAGTTGACTTACTCTGGCTTGACTGATCCCAAGAATTTCAGCAAGCTCTTTCTGATTGGCATATGGATGTTCTTCTATGGCCCGCTCCAGGCGTTGGCACATATCCTCTGTCTTCGTCTTCCGGATCGTGCTGCTGTGCTCTGACACTTCGCTTGCAAAATCTTGGCGTGTCTCAGGCACTTGAGACATGCGTTCAGGGTCGGCAATTTCTTTTAGACAGCTACTGCAAATAAATTGCTCTTTATAGTAGGTGACATGGTCGTGGCTTCTGCAAAACGTACATTCTGTCGAGGTGTACTTCCTGAGTATGATGGTGTTATCGTTTAGTATAAAAAATTCGATAGGATCACCAATGTCGATATTACGAGTCATACGGATTTCTGCGGGAACCACAATTCTCCCAAGACTGTCTAAACTCCGGATCATGCCTGTATCCTTCATCCCATGTCCCTCATTTACATCTTTATATTTTGGTTGCTACTAACTATTATAGCAGTAATTGTGAGTTAAGAGAATGGGGTGAATATAATTAATGAAGCGGTTACATCCTTTGCGGGAGAAGTGAAAATCGAGTTTGGCCATCCTATGGATTCTACAATAAATAAGTAATAAAAAAGAAAAACCTCTTCAATGAATGAAGAGGTTAATTCAACCACCAGCGTTTAATATTGTTCCACAGGGAACGACTTTCTTCAGCAGGATCTACTTTGCTTTGTACATCATCTTCAGCGGGCCCTTTGCCGTGTTGATCACAGTATTCGGTGGGCTCAGTTCCGCTAATGAAAGTCTCCAGTTCTTTTTCGGGACAGGCTGCTGTAGCGAGCTTACCGGACTGCGGATTGATGTATACACTGATTACGCCATCTGGAATGGGAAAAATCTTAGGCGGGATATTTTCCAACGCTTTTTCAGTAAACTCCGCGAAAATTGGAGCTGCCCGTCGACCGTCGGTAGTTGTGATATCGCGCCCCTTATCATATCCAACCCAAACTGCAGTGGATAGCTCGGGGGTGAAGCCTACCATCCAGCCGTCTGTATCCGTAGTTCCAGTCTTGCCGGCTACCGGACGTTTGATTATAGAAGCTACGCGATTTCCTGTCCCCCCTGTCTCAAATACCCCCTCCATTAAACGGGTCAATACATAGGCGGCAGAAGGCTCTACAATGGCTTCACCCTTTGGCTGTGGTGCTTCATACAGCACCATTCCATTAGAATCCGTTATTTTTAGAATGGCTGTGGTTGGCATTTTTTGACCACTGTTTCCAATAACAGCGAATGCCGCAGCCATTTCTAGCGGACTGATCGGTGAGGTGCCGAGTGCCAGTGACGGCACGCTTTGAAGCGGACTGTCAATGCCCATCTTGGCTGCCATCTCGCTCACCTTATCCGCGCCGATCTTCATGATCGTATTCACAGCATAGATATTGTCGGATGCTGCAATGGCTTGTCGCATATTGATTTCGCCCAGATACTTATCCCCGAAGTTCCGAGGCTGGTAGGTTTTGCGATTGTTATCATAATGGAACATCGTTGGCTGGCTTTTGAAAACGGAAAGACCAGTCATCTCTTTAGAAGAGAGTGCTGCTAAATACATGATCGGCTTAAAGGATGAGCCAGGCTGACGTGTGGTGGCTAGAGCATGATTGTATTGGTTGGTACGATAATTTTTCCCGCCGACCATAGCTTTAATGTAACCAGTGCGAGGATCAATGGAAACAAGAGCAGTCTCCAGATCACTCTTTTGATCCATCTCTTTGTCGACTGCTTGTTCTGCGGCATGCTGCATGTCAGGGTCAAGGGTAGTGTACACATTTAGCCCCCCTTGTTCCAGCTCATCACTGCTGATGTGAAGAGATTCTGTGGCCAGATTGCGGATATAATCTCTGAAATAAGGTGCAACCACAGTGGTATCCTTCTGGCCTTGTGGTTTTAAGTTCAAGTTCTCCAGAACAGCCTTTCCTGCTTCTTCTTGTGTGATTTCTCCTAAATTGGTCATGACAGTCAAAATAATTTTTTGGCGTTTTTTAGCGTTGTCTAAATGATTGTAAGGCGAATAATTGGTTGGTCCTTTTGGGATTCCAGCTAGCATGGTACTCTCAGCCAAGTCTAAATCCGCTGCAGATTTACCAAAATACATTTGAGAGGCTGCTTCAATGCCATAGGCACCATGACCATAGTAGATGTTATTTAAATACATGTTCAAGATTTCATCTTTGCTGTATTTCATCTCGAGCTGCATCGTATACAAGGCTTCTTTAGCTTTGCGCGTCCATGTCTTCTCGTGGGATAGATAAAGATTTCTCGCGAGCTGCTGAGTTAGCGTGCTAGCCCCTTGCGTTCGGTTTCCCTCTTCCAGATTGACGAGCACGGCCCGAGCCATTCCCTTCATATCAAATCCGGAATGCTCGTAAAACTTACGGTCCTCGACGGCTAATGTGGCTTCAATGAGCAGGGGAGAAATTTGACTTAATTTGACCGGTTCACGGCTACGTCCGTCTGAGGTAAAGGTGGCAAGAATATTACCCCTGGAATCGAGTAGCTTGGAGCGCACATCGTCACCAATGGGGGGGAGATCTTTTTGATATAGGTAACCGAGCAGAGCTCCCGTAGTCAGTAGAAACAATATAATCATGGCTACCAGCAGCCGGAATAAACGGCGGAAGCGGCTTTTTCGTTTGGGTGGACTCGTTGATTCACGTGACATGGTACCAGACTCCCTTCTCTTTGTATTATGGGAAAGGAACTGGAAGGATATTCATTGTATAACTAGGTGATCTGTTAAAGGGACTATCGCCGGAGGAGATTTAAATAGGAGATGACAAACTGTTTCCATTTTGTGACTATTCAATGGTGGATCATGCGTGCTTCAGGAGGTATAAAAGAGTAGAGATTGAAAGCAAGGGTATATATACATTAGGAGGTGTCACTATGAACTGGACGAGAAAGATTCACAGAACGACAATAACCGCCCTTTCGGCGACGCTAATAATGGTTTCAGGGTGGGGTGCATCAGCTTCTTCTGTACATGCTGCGGCATCGGTCACGCCTGCGGCCTGCGGCACTGGAGATCATGGGCTACTACAGTCTCTGCAAAACAAGCACTCAGGAGACGTATCCACACCGCTTACCTTTTCTGATGTTCAGTTTTTGAATGGAGATATCGGACGGGCAGCAGGCAATGGATTTATGATTGGCACTTCTAATGGAGGCTGCAATTTTCAAGAAATTTATGAAGGCCAATGGAGCTTTAAACAGATTGATTTTCCCGATAACGTGCATGGTTTTGCCCTTGCTTCTGTAGAAGACGGTCAAGCCCGATATTTAATCAGCACCTCTAATGGCGGCTCAGAATGGAAAAGACTTTCGAATAAACCAGTTAGCTTTGAAAGAATCGATTTTATCGACAGTAGGATTGGTTTCGGGTATAACAGGGCATCAACGTATTACACCAAGGACGGGGGACTTAGCTGGAGTAAGATTTCAACCCCATCCAATACACGCGGTGCTTATTTCAGTGATCGTAATACCGGCTGGGCCGTTGTAACAATGCCGGCAACCGGCTACCGGGTAATGAAGACCACAGATGGTGGGAAAACTTGGAGTCAATCTTTAAAGGTAGCCTTTACCGATCCAGAGTATGGGCAAATCACTGCAAAGGGAGATCAAGTTGATGTGGTTCTTTTTGGCGGCTCAGGAATGAGTCAAACCTCATATTCCCTATATACAAGTACGAATAAGGGGAAAAGCTGGAATAGAGTGATCGCACAGGAAACTGCTGGCGGGGGGCCTGCTCCGGGTAGTGGAAAAGCTGTAGTGAATAAAGGGCCTGCGGCTGGCAGACCGGGAAATATGGAGCTGATAGGGAACAATACAACCTTCTTGGTGGGTTATTCCGACGCAGCAGAGAAAGTAGCGGTAGGACGCACATATAACGGTGGCAAGCAGTGGGCTAATCTTCCGGCGATTGCTGGGTATGAAGGGGTAATCTCGTTCACTAGTAATAAAGAAGGCTGGCTAGCCGTTCGCGAACGCGATTATTCATCGTTATATGTAACTAAAGATGGCGGCGCTTCTTGGCAACTTAGATTTTCGTTGAAAATTTTGTCCTTGTAATCCGTGTTTAGTAAAAGTAGTGAGCATAGCTTTTAGTTTTCTAAACGGTTCCTAAGGGAACCGTTTTTTTGTGATTATGAAGTTGGTTGCACTTGTGTACAGTTTTACTACATGTTCCAAGTGTGCTTTTATCCATTGATATGGTAAAATTTTATGAGCTAAGCTAGAACTAATGGATTCTGAGATTGAAATGCTTCTTTGGACTGGATATAGTGTACAATGGGAAAGCGAATAGGCCTTTGAATGAATATAAAAATGTTTAAGTTTTACGACAGGCGTTTTTCTTATGCAGAATGCAGAGGCTTGCAGAATGGAGGAACGTGTGATGCCCGAACTACAGTCTAACAAATATGATGTCTCTATTACGCTCGTGAGCCTTCAAGATGGTCAGCGGAATGTTATGAAAGCGAATGGAGAGGTAGTATCCAAAGGACCGCATCTATATATTCAATATGAAGAGTTAGAGCAAGGCCCTCGAGGAGAGGAAATTTCTGTTCGTACAACCATAAAGATTGCAGGCAATCAGCTAAAACTAATCCGCCACGGTGGGATACAGTCGGAACAGAGCTTTCAATCCGGACGGCGTTTGCCGGGATTCTATCGTTCGCCATATACACAGTTTAATCTTTCAACAGAAACGAACAAGCTGGACGTGGTGCGCGAAGGGCGCTCCCTAAAGGTTTCATGGGAATATGATTTGTACGTATACGAGGAATTGTCAGGAAAGTTTGCTATTAGTTTGCATATACAGGAGGAACCGAAATTATGACACAGAGAAAGAATCCGTTGGAGCTAGTGAATGAACGGGTAAAAGAAGCCATTGCCGATGCAATTGTGAATGCAGGAATTGTTGCACCGGAAGAGGTTCCGGATATCGTACTGGAAGTACCAAGAGATAAGGCACACGGTGATTTGGCTACGAACGCTGCTATGCAGCTGACCAAAATCGCAAAACGTAACCCGCGCCAGATTGCCGAGGCAATTATAGAACATTTGGATACTAGCAGCGCTTCTATTGAAAAAGCTGAGATTGCCGGACCAGGCTTTATTAACTTTACGTTGTCCAAGAATTATTTGTACCCAATTATCAGCCTTGTTGCCGAGCAGGGCGATGATTATGGCCGTATTAACATCGGTCAAGGTCAGAAGGTTGAAATGGAATTCGTCAGCGCCAATCCAACGGGCAGCCTTCATTTAGGACATGCACGTGGTGCTGCTGTCGGCGATGCGCTTTGCAACGTACTCGATTATGCAGGCTATCAGGTGACACGGGAATATTATATTAATGATGCCGGTAACCAAGTGGTCAACCTGTGCAAATCCATTGAAACTCGTTACCTGCAGGAGCTGGGTCAAGAAGCAGAAATGCCTGAAGACGGTTACCATGGCGAGGACATTAAGGGATTTGCTAAAGAGCTTGTGGCTGAAAAGGGTGATACACTACTCGAAATGAGCCCAAGTGACCGCGCAGCTTTTTTCCGGACTTATGGACTGAATAAAGAGCTCGATAAAATTAAACGTGATCTGGGACTATTCCGCGTAAACTTCGATATCTGGTTCAGTGAGACTTCGCTGTACGAGAACGGAGAAGTGTTGCGCTCACTGGACGAGCTTCGTGATCGTGGAGAAGTTTATGAGCAGGATGGGGCAACCTGGCTGCAAACGACTAAGTATGGCGATGATAAAGACCGCGTTCTGATTAAGAACGATGGCACATACACCTACCTTACACCGGACATTGCTTATCACAGCGATAAGTATGGCCGCGGTTACGATAAAATGATTAACATTTGGGGTGCGGATCATCATGGCTATATTCCGCGGATGAAAGCGGCGATGTCAGCACTTGGCAATGATCCTGAGAAGCTAGTGGTTCTGATTGCTCAGATGGTCAGCCTGTTCCAGAATGGTGAAAAGGTTAAAATGTCGAAACGTACCGGCAAAGCGGTCACGATGGAAGATTTGATGGAGGAAGTAGGAATCGATGCGATTCGTTATTTCTTCACCATGCGTAGCATGGATTCCCATCTCGATTTCGATATGGACTTGGCGATCTCTACTTCTAATGAGAACCCTGTATTCTACGTTCAATATGCGCATGCGCGTATCTGCAGCATCTTCCGTCAGGCAGAGGAGCAAGGGATCTCCATTCCTGATTACGCTGAGATTGACTTCTCCAAGCTGACAGCAGTGCATGAATATGATCTGCTGCGCAAAATTGGTGAGCTACCAGCAGAAATTGCTGTTGCCGCTGAAGGTTATGCTCCACATCGCCTCATCCGTTATGTATATGAGCTGGCTGCGATGTTCCACAGTTATTACAAAGCTGAACGTGTAATCACTGAGGATGCCGCTCAAACCGTGGCACGTCTTGCACTGCTTGGTGCTGCGCGTACTACGATTGCTAATGTCCTGCGTCTTGTCGGTGTTTCTGCACCGGACCGCATGTAATTCAACATCAAACGACAAAAAATCCGCCTTCCGGTTCCCCGGGGGCGGATTTTACTTTGTGCCGTTCTTCGCACCGGCACAAGCTGCGCTCACGTCAGAGTGACCCACCCGGTGCCCGGGCAGGTTCTATACGTTCGCGGAGACCGACCGCTTGGCCCTCACTCCTGCTTTCAGCAGGCGTAGTGCATCGGCAGCGCCGCCGCCAAGAGATGTGCGTCGCTGCCCCTTGCGCAGCCGCACCGGGGACGCGGTGCGGCGCAAGAGCAGCTTCAGCTCCCTTGGGGAGAGCCCCGGTCGCACCGCGAGCAGCAGTGCAGCGGCTCCCGTGACATGCGAGGTTGCCATGGAGGTGCCGCTCATCTCTTTATAGCCCTCCTTCAGCCAGCAGGAGGACACACCTTCGCCGGGGCCGTATACATCGATATAAGAACCGCGGTTGCTGAAGCTGGCAACACGATGTCTTTTATCGATGGCGCCCACGGCAATCGTCTCAGGATAACGTGCCGGATAGTCCCCGCCACGTTTGCCGTCATTCCCGGAGGAGGCAATGATAGCGATTCCGGCTCGGTACGCTTTAATCACCACATTGTGAAGCGCTTTGCTTCGAGTTTTCATTCCGAAACTCATATTGATGATATCAATTTTGTTCTGTACGCACCAATCGATACCCAGTACAATGTCCGACACATAGGCGGATCCGCTATGATCAAAGGCCTTTACTGGATATAGCAGCGCTCGCGGAGCCACTCCCATCATACCTCGTGTTCCTCCTGCCGCAGCTAGGGTGCCGGCGATGTGAGTCCCGTGTCCATTATCATCCAGCGGTAACATTCCGCGGTGTAGTAGATTTACCCCAGCGGCTAAGGAATGCTTCAGATCAGGATGGCGGTAATCAGCGCCTGTGTCGATTACGCCGATTTTGACGTGGACTCCGGTTGACTTGGACCATGCCTGAGGAGCATGAATGGCTTTCACCCCCCAAGGGAGTGTTGCGGTTCCGCTCTTTTCGTTAGCTATAGAATGGATTTGTATTTGTAGATCCTCTTCGACATTTAGGAGATCTGCAAAGCGGTTCATTAGTTTTCTGGCTCCGGCAGCAGGCACAAAAAAGGCCCGAATCAACGGAGATACCTGCACTTGCCGCAGCTCAGGCTGCTTCGCTTTCAGCGCCTTCCATTGTGTAAATGCTCCGGCATACTGGCGGGGATCATTGAAGGTAAGAATACGCCGCTCACCATTGTTGGGGGCAACCGATATTTCTTCAAGAAGCATGTTCCAAAAATTGTAATAGTCCATAGGTTTCGCTGTCCCCTCCTCGGTGCCCTGCTGCCATATTGTATGAGTGGAAGAGGGGGTCCGAATGGGAACTTGCCCTTTTTTAACGAAATGGGCTGCCCATCGTGTCAAAAGACGGCGCTTTACATAAAATAGACAGAAGAGATTAACACTCTCTTTGTAACATCACGTAAGGAGCCGATCCTTGGCGTGGATACAGTCATGAGCGGAGGGTTTCCTCCGCCTTTTTTTAATTAAAAGGAATTATAAGTTTCACACGGGTACATATGTTTTAGGTTTAATCTTCTTCAAGATGGAGACAGGTTTCTGCTAAGGATAACAGCCTGAGGGCTCTTTCTGTTCGCTGTTACCGCTTTTGACTTGCAATTTGTTGTCAAATAGGTTTTACTTAGTTTTGTTAATGGATATTATTGAAATAAACCGTAATGTGAACAATGCGTGAGAGGAAGTGTCCTTTAGTGAGTACGCCACTCAATTTAAAGCTAGACCCTGAGAAAGTTAAAGAAATGCCGATGGTGGATTTGGCCTTTCTAGTGCTTAAGGCAGCCAATACACCGTATTATTACCGTGATCTGATGGTCGAGGTAGCCAAGTTGCGCGGTATGACCGATCAACAAAGCCAAGATACTATTGCCCAGTTATATACCGAGATTAACATTGATGGGCGTTTTGCCTGTGTCGGAACCAACCTTTGGGGATTGAAACGCTGGTATCCTCTAGAGCGCTCTGATGATCCGGTTGGTAACACCAAACGCGTGCGTATTATCAACGATGAAGACGATGATTTGGAAGATGACGACTTTGCTGAAGAAGAAGAAAACTACGCTGCTGAAGAAGAGGATTTCGACGCTATCGATGAAGATCGCGACGACCTCTATTCCGACGACGACAGCGAAGAAGAAGTCGACGAAGATGTCGTGATCGATGAAGATGACATAGACGAAGATGACTCAGATGAAGACGATGCAGAAGATGACTCAGATGAAGATGCCGAAGCTGACAAGTAAGATAAATAATTTCAAAGCGTCTTGCTGATGGTATAATTCCTCCCTTGACAGTGGGGGAACGTCAGAGTAAACTATTGCATGGGCTTATCATGTAAGTTAATAAACGCGTTTTTTAAAATAAAAAGTGCCCCGGTTCTACGGGTGTCACTTTTTTGTTTTTTTAGATGCAAAGTAGCTGTAGTTTTATGTAATTTGCGGGACGACGCTTTATGTTTTCCCCGGTGAATCAAACTTTTGATTTCCCCTGTTTTGATGATAGTAAAACGGGTTACGATAAACACCATGCGCCGCTTTTATGTCTGGACTTTATTTAGGAGGGTTTTACAGTGACAAAGTATATTTTTGTAACGGGTGGCGTTGTGTCTTCCCTGGGCAAGGGCATTACCGCCGCTTCGCTGGGCAGGCTGCTCAAAAACAGAGGTCTAAAGGTAACGATTCAGAAATTTGATCCGTATCTTAACGTAGATCCTGGAACGATGAGTCCTTATCAGCACGGTGAAGTATTCGTAACCGATGACGGTGCGGAGACTGACCTTGACCTTGGACACTATGAACGGTTTATTGATATTAATCTGTCAAAGAACAACAATGTGACGACAGGTAAGATCTATTCATCCGTAATTAGCAAGGAACGTCGTGGAGAGTACTTGGGCGGAACTGTACAAGTTATCCCACATATTACGAATGAGATCAAAGAACGCGTGTTCCGCGCAGGCCGCGAGACCAACTCGGATGTTGTAATCACAGAGATTGGTGGAACCGTAGGTGATATTGAGAGTCTTCCGTTCCTGGAAGCTATTCGCCAAATCAAGAGTGATATTGGTCGGGAAAATGTAATGTATATCCATGTAACCTTGATTCCTTATATCAAGGCTGCTGGAGAAGTGAAGACAAAACCGACACAACACAGTGTTAAAGAGCTGCGCAGCATCGGTATTCAACCGAATGTCATCGTATGCCGTACGGAATATGAGCTTTCCGAAGACATGAAAGCGAAGATCGCACTCTTTTGCGATATTGATGCTAATGCTGTTGTGGAATGCCGTGATGCTTCAACGTTGTATGAAGTTCCATTGAATCTTCGTGATGAAGGATTGGACGAGATTGTTGTTAATCATTTGAAGCTTACAACTCCTGCGCCAGATATGCGTGAATGGGAAAGTATGCTTGAGCGGATTCAGAAGCTAGAGAAAACAGTGGAAATTGCGATTGTAGGGAAGTATGTAGCTCTGCATGATGCTTATTTGAGTGTTGTGGAATCTTTATCACACGCAGGTTTTGCCTCCAATGCAGAAGTTAAAGTACGCTGGGTAAATGCAGAGGAAATCACAGATGAGAACGTGGACGAAATGCTGCGCGGTGTTGGTGGTATTCTAGTTCCAGGTGGTTTCGGTGATCGGGGAATTGAAGGTAAAATCTCTGCAATTCGTTATGCCCGTGAGAAATTGATACCTTTCTTCGGAATTTGCTTAGGTATGCAAGTTTCCGTAATCGAATATGGCCGTTCTCTTCTAGGTTTACAAGGTGCAAATAGCTCCGAAATCGATCCAAACACACCATATCCACTGATCGATCTGCTTCCTGAGCAGAAGGATATTGAAGATATGGGCGGTACTATGCGTCTTGGCTTGTATCCTTGTAAGATTGCTGAGGGTTCCCTGGCAATGTCTTGCTACGATGATGAACTGGTTTATGAGCGTCACCGTCACCGTTATGAGTTCAATAATACGTACCGTGATGAGATTGAAAAAGCAGGTCTGGTCATTTCCGGAACCTCCCCAGATGGCCGTTTAGTTGAGATCGTAGAGCTTCCGGGACATCCTTGGTTCTTGTCGGTTCAATTTCATCCGGAATTCACTTCACGTCCGAACCGTCCACAACCGTTGTTCCGTGATTTCGTCAAAGCTTCTTTGACTCATTCCGAACAGCAGTAATTTTATGAATATAATCGGAACCTACGGGTTCTATATCAAACTTGAAGAGCCTCCTATTGGAGGCTCTTTTTTTGTAACTATTCGAAAGTATAAGTTGTTCACCTGTCCTTCATGTCCCAAATTTCTCGCTTAAACGCTTAACAACCTTATAAGGACGCCGAAGGTGTTTATACCTGTTTGTCCATTTTGAAGAGCTCCGTAAATGACATCACTGTAATTCAGACTCTTTATTTACCCATTTTATCCAATTAGCAGGATTTGAGCAGTGAAGCACGAATAATAGGTTTCGTATGGGTTAGTTTCTGAAGGGGCCGTTAGCTGTGGAGAGCGCGGTATAGTCAATCTGGCTTAATCTCTGGGAGGGTATTATATGGAAAAAAGAAAGTGTTAATTGTCGATGATCAGAACGGGATTCGGATTCTTCTTATGGAAGTGTTCAATAGCGAAGGATATACGACATTTCAAGCAGCTAACGGAAAATTAGCCTTAGACATTGTTCGCAGTGAGTCTCCTGACTTGGTTTTGCTCGATATGAAAATACCGGGAATGGATGGACTTGAGATTTTGAAGCATCTGAAGGAACTAAATCCGTCCATTAAGGTCATAATGATGACCGCTTATGGGGAGCTGGATATGATTAAGGAAGCAACCAAGCTAGGCGCATTGATGCATTTCACAAAGCCATTTGACATCGATGAAATGCGGGTAGCGGTCAATATGCATCTTCATAATAAGTCTGTAGATCAATGCAGTTAAAATGATATTTTCTGTATCGATTCTATTTGGTTATGGTGATTATAAACAGGTTGAGTGTAATTGCTATACGGGCTGGATAAAAATCGTCCCACCGGGACATTTTTTTGTTTATCCTATTTAGTATTTGACTCAGGTTGTGTTATAATAAGCCTGTATGTGATGTCGGTTTAAAAACATAGCCAACCAACATTCTTAGGAGGATGAAACCATGCCATTAGTATCTATGACAGACATGTTGAACAAAGCACTTGAAGGAAAATACGCAGTAGGTCAGTACAACATTAACAACTTGGAGTGGACACAAGCTATTCTTGGTGCCGCTGAACAAGAGAAATCACCAGTAATCCTTGGTGTATCCGAAGGCGCAGCACGTCACATGGGCGGCTTCACTACTGTTGTTAAGATGGTAGAAGGTCTAATTATCGATATGAATATCACAGTTCCTGTAGCGATCCACCTTGACCATGGATCTAGCTTTGATAAATGTAAAGCAGCAATTGATGCTGGATTTACATCCGTAATGATCGACGGTTCCCACCACCCAATCGATGAGAACATTGATATGACTAAAAAAGTCGTTGAATATGCTCACGCTAAAGGTGTTTCTGTAGAAGCAGAAGTAGGTACTGTTGGTGGACAAGAAGACGACGTTATCGGCGGCATCATGTATGCTAAGCTTGATGAGTGCGTACGTATTGTTAAAGAAACAGGTATCGACACTTTGGCTCCTGCACTAGGTTCCGTTCATGGACCTTACCATGGCGAGCCTAACCTCGGATTTAAAGAAATGGAAGAAATCCGCGATGCTACTAACATCCCAATGGTTCTTCATGGTGGTACAGGTATTCCTGAACATGACATCAAGAAAGCTATCTCCTTGGGTACTTCCAAAATCAACGTAAACACTGAGAACCAAATCGTGTTCGCAAAAGTTGTTCGCGAAGTTCTAGCTGCTAAACCTGATGCTTACGATCCACGTACATTCATCGCACCAGGTCGCGATGCGATCAAAGAAACCGTTATTGGTAAAATCCGCGAATTTGGATCCAACAACAAAGCCTAATCATTGTTAGCTTCCGCCACTGGTGGACAAGCAATTTGTAAAGGGCAGGGTGTAGCTCTGCCCAGTTGAATAGTTTGATGAGGAAAGCACACCGCTTAGCCGGTGTCTTTCCATTTTCATCACTAAAAGTCCACAGCACGTATTGCCCACACAGCTGCAATACACGTAGGGGGAAATTGATAAATCTATGGAAAAATTAATGATTGGCGGTGGACGTCCGCTAGAGGGCGTTGTAACCATCAGTGGAGCAAAGAATAGTGCTATTGCACTTATTCCTGCGGCGATTTTGGCCGAATCTGAAGTTGTTCTTGATAATTTACCGTCCCTTAGTGATGTAGCCGTTTACTCCGAAATCTTGCAAGAGCTTGGCGCAAGTGTATCTTGGTCAGGCAACCAGATGAAAATTGATCCTTCGCGTATTGTATCTATACCTATGCCTAATGGTCCGGTTAAGAAACTTCGAGCTTCGTACTATATGATGGGAGCTCTACTTGGAAGATTCAAAGAAGCGACAATAGGTCTTCCTGGTGGTTGTAACTTCGAACCTCGTCCAATCGATCAGCATATCAAAGGATTTGAGGCACTGGGAGCGACAGTTACCAACGAACATGGTTCTATCCACTTATATGCTAAAGAACTACGCGGTGCGAAAATTTATTTAGACGTATCAAGCGTAGGTGCTACTATTAACATCATGCTGGCGGCTTCACGTGCCAAAGGCTCCACAATTATTGAAAATGCGGCTAAAGAGCCTGAGATTATAGATGTTGCAACCCTATTGAATTCTATGGGCGCTGTTATTAAAGGCGCTGGTACAGAAACCATCAGAATCGAAGGGGTATCAGAGATGCACGGTTGCCGTCACTCCATTATTCCCGATCGGATTCAAGCTGGAACTTATATGATTGCCGCTGCGGCTACGCGTGGTAATGTGTTGATAGATAACGTAATTCCTAAGCATTTGGAAGCTTTAACGGCCAAGCTTTTAGAGATGGGCGTTGATATTGAAGAGCTTGATGAAAGTATTCGCGTTATAGGTAGAGCTAAATATGAGCACGCAGATGTCAAAGCGTTGACCTATCCTGGCTTTCCTACAGATTTACAATCTCCTATGACAAGTATGTTGACACAGGCGGAAGGCGTTAGTGTGCTTAGCGATTTCGTCTACAGCAACCGTTTTAAACATGTGCCAGAATTGGTACGAATGGGCGCGAAAATTCGCGTTGAAGGCCGTTCTGCAATTATTGAGGGTGGTAAGCTTAACGCTGCAAAGGTGAAAGCGACCGATTTACGGGCAGGCGCTGCTCTTGTCATTGCTGGATTGACGGTAGGGGATGGGATCACCGAGGTGACCGGCGTAGAATATATTGACCGTGGTTATGATAATTTAGTGAGCAACCTTCGACAACTTGGTGCTCATGTTTGGCGTGAGAACGAATAAAATTAGGATATCCCGTTTGGAAGGAGGGTTATTTGCTTACTTACCGCATATATCCTTCCAAATTGGGTATTAATATCCTAATGGGCATTTTAATAGACTCATCATTTTGCCTAGTAGATAGACTAGGGCGAACTCATTTAAAAATTGAATAGGTGGTTATTACATGGATCTTCAAATTTCCGATTTGGAAGAAATGAAGCTGACCGAGTTGTATAAGCTGGCCAAGAAATACCAGATCCCTTATTACGGACAGCTGAAGAAACGGGAACTGATCTTTGCGATCCTTCGGGCACAGGCAGAGCAAAGCGGTCTTATGTTTATGGAAGGCGTACTGGAAATTCTACCCGAGGGCTATGGATTTCTAAGGCCGATTAACTATTTGCCTAGTGCTGAAGATATTTATATCTCAGCCTCACAAATTCGGAAGTTTGATCTCAGAAGCGGAGATCTTGTATCTGGGAAATGCCGGACGCCGAAAGAAAATGAACGATATTTTGGCCTGCTTCAAGTCAATGCCGTTAATGGTGAGAACCCTGCTAGCGCAGCGGAGCGACTACATTTTCCAGCATTAACACCACTTTATCCGCAAGACAAGCTACCGCTTGAAACATCCCCTACTCATTTGTCTACCCGAATAATGGATTTGCTCGCTCCTGTAGGTTTGGGGCAGCGGGGTTTGATTGTAGCACCTCCTAAAGCAGGAAAAACGCTCCTCTTGAAAGAAATTGCCAATAGTATTTCCACTAATAATCCTGAGATTGAACTCTTTGTATTGCTAATAGATGAGCGTCCCGAAGAAGTAACCGATATGCAGCGTTCAGTAAAAGGCGAAGTGGTTGCATCGACGTTTGATGAGCTTCCAGAGAATCATATTAAAGTGGCCGAACTTGTGTTGCAAAGAGCTCTTCGTTTAGTTGAGCACAAGAAGGATGTAGTTATTCTTTTAGATAGCATTACCCGTCTTGCACGTGCGTATAATCTTGTGGTTCCACCATCTGGACGCACACTTAGCGGGGGGATTGACCCGGCAGCCTTTCATCGGCCGAAACGGTTTTTTGGTTCTGCACGGAATGTAGAAGAGGGCGGTTCACTGACTATTTTAGCAACTGCTTTAATTGATACCGGATCACGTATGGATGATATTATTTATGAAGAGTTTAAGGGTACTGGTAATATGGAGCTTCATTTGGATCGCAAATTGGCGGAACGCCGTATATTCCCTGCTATTGATATTCGTCGTTCAGGTACACGTCGTGAAGAAGTGCTCTTGAGCAAAGAAGAGCTTGATACGATCTGGGCGATTCGCAAAAATATGAATGAATCCTATGATTTTGTGGAGGGATTCATCAAAAAGCTGCGTGATACAAAGACTAATGCTGAATTCTTAGCATCATTTGACGTTGCGGGAGCTAAACAATCGCCAAATGGAACTGCAAGTAGCGGAGGAACTTCCAACAGTGGTACGGCTGCTCGTCGCACAACACGGGCAAAGACTTCTTCAGTACCTACAACTTGAGAATTGATAATAAGAGGAGACTAACATGTATTTGGTATATGCCGACGGGCAAGGAAACGTATATGATCATCCAGAACTGTACGGGCTAGCCCGTAGTGGGGATATGATCGTTGAAATGTTGGAGGAAGAGTTGATTCCGCTGCCTGAAGGCGCCACTCTTGTGGGCTTGCCTAGTACGCGGGCGGTGGGTATGGATCCAGAGACAGGTGAAATGATGGCGTTGCCGGATGGCTCACAGGCTGTAGGCGCGCTGCTGCCTCAGGGCTATACTCGCTTGTGTCTTCCTGGGTATGTAAAGACAGATAAGTCTTACAAGCTTCCTCTGTTTGGGTATTCGGCTGTGGTGTGGAAGGATGGCGGGTTCTATGTTGCGGCGGATCCAACCGATAATCCGGAGAAATGGAACCCGCTGAACTGTGATAAACAGGATCTCGAGGTAAGCGTTGGCGAGTTGACTGCCAAATATCCTGATAACCGCCTCTATGAACATCTTTCTAACTGTGCGCTTGGTTATGAATGCTTGACTTCCTCCAACACCTTCTTAGGGCGCTGGGAGGGCGGTGTGCCTGTCTCTTATTCATGTAATGCTGGTTGTTTTGGCTGTATTTCTGAGCAACCTGATGATAGTGGTTTTGTGTCTCCACAGACTCGGATGAATTTCCGACCAACGGTCAATGAAATTTCACAAGTTATGTTGGAGCACTTGAAGACGCCTGAGTCGATTATCAGTTTTGGACAAGGTTGCGAAGGTGAACCTTCTACGCAGGCAAAACTTATTATAGAAGCAATCCGTGAAGTGCGTTCGATTACTGACATGGGCTATATTAATATCAACACCAATGCTGGCTTAAGCGATCATATTCGTGGAATCGTCGATGCTGGGCTGGATTTGATGCGTGTCAGCACGATCAGTGCTCTAGATGATCATTATAATGCTTATTACAAACCACGTGGCTACACATTGGCTAATGTAGAGAAGTCTTTGAAATATGCTGCCTCGCAGGGCGTTTACACATCGATCAACTATCTGATTTTCCCTGGAGTAACTGACCGTGAAGAAGAGATTGAGGCGATGGTGGAGTTTGTAAGACGTACGGATCTGAAGCTTATTCAGATGCGTAACCTGAACATTGATCCAGAGAGTTATCTGGAGTTAATTCCTCCTGCTAAGGGTGAAATTCTCGGTATGAAGACAATGCTGGAAATTTTCCGTGACGAATTGCCGGATGTTGTTATTGGTTCTTACACCCATGTACCGCCAGCAAATATGGCTCGGCTAAAGCAACGGCAACTCAACATTTAATAGAGCAAATATACCAATGAATTACCAATGAAACATATTGATCAATTGAATTTTTCGTGCTAAAATACCACAGTGTAATCATATAACTCTGGGTCCGCATGAGGCTTAGGGCATGAGAGGTGAAATTCAAAATGCAAGCAGCAATTCAACCAAAGTATAACTTAACTAAGGTAACCTGCGCATGTGGCAACTCTTTCGAAGCTGGCTCTGTTAAACAAGAGCTTCGTGTTGAAATTTGCTCCAGCTGCCATCCTTTCTTCACTGGCAAGCAGAAGTTCCTGGATGCCGGCGGTCGCGTAGATAAATTTAAGAAGAAATACGGTATCTAATTGGAATAGCCGCTTAGCGGCTTAATGGTTAGATCGAGCTCCCAGCTTTCTCGCTGGGGGCTCATTTTATGTCTTGGAGTTGATTTTTATTCGAGCGTGAGCTATACTTATCTTCGCCGTGCTAGACGGGGAGGTAGCGGTGCCCTGTAACTCGCAATCCGCTGTAGCGAGGTTGAATTCCTGTTAGAGGTGCTATCGATGTGAGGCCTTGGTTCCTACGGGCTGTGTTGACGGTTGGGTCCTCCGCAATGAGTGCTTATGAACCTGGTCAGGTCCGGAAGGAAGCAGCCATAAGTAAGTTTACTCTTGTGCCGGAGGGTGGCCTAGCCCGAGCAGTCATGTAGGGTTGCCGCTTGGATCGTAGTCATCAATAACAGGTGCACGGTTTATAATTCTGTTTATAACAGCATCTTTGCCACAAGCAAAGATGCTTTTTGTTTTTGGTCAATAGCCGATGAATATAGTATAATAAATTTGCGACAAATGCCGGGAAAGAGGCAGCCTAAGAGAGGGTAATGCATAGTGGAACATATCGCGCTGTACCGTGCTTGGCGGCCGCAGTCGTTTCAAGACATGGTTGGACAACAGCACATTATCCAAACGCTGCAGAACGCAATTCGTGAACAGCGGGTTTCGCATGCCTATCTGTTCAGTGGTCCGCGGGGAACTGGTAAGACAAGTGCTGCTAAAGTCTTAGCGAAAGCGGTCAATTGTGAACGTGGGCCAGGTCCGGAGCCTTGCAACGAGTGTCCTTCCTGCTTGCGAATCACTGCGGGTAATGTGATGGATGTGCAGGAAATAGACGCGGCATCCAACCGGGGCGTAGAAGAGATTCGCGACCTCCGGGACAAGGTGAAATATGCACCTACCGAGGTGCGCCGTAAAGTGTATATTATTGATGAAGTGCATATGCTGACAACAGAAGCATTTAATGCGCTATTAAAGACATTGGAAGAACCACCGTCACATGCAATGTTCATCCTTGCAACTACGGAACCTCATAAATTGCCAGCGACGATCATCTCTCGTTGTCAGCGGTTTGACTTCCGTAGAGTAGCTTTGGAAGAACAGACGGCACATCTAAGTGCTATCTGTGAGAAGGAAGGGATTACAGCCGATGTTAACGCATTGCAGTATATTGCCCGCCTTTCTGATGGGGGTATGCGCGATGCAGTAAGCTTGCTGGATCAGATTTCATCTTTTACAGATGGCAAAGTTACGTACGAACAAGTGCTAGGGATGACCGGAGGGATACCCTCCGAGCAATTTGCACGTCTTGCCACTGCCATATTGGAAGGTGATATGGGTCTTCTGCTGGAGCTTGTTGAACAGCTTATGCATGAAGGTAAAAGTGCTGATAAATGTCTAGAGAATCTTATGTATTATTTTCGTGATTTATTGATGATTAAGATGGTACCCGGGGCCGATCAACTGACGGAGCGAGTGCTTAATCCTGCCGAATTTAAAGATATGGCCACCGCATTTTCCCGGGAGCGTCTGTTTCAGATCGTAGATACACTTAATAAGTACCTAGGTGAAATGAAGTATGCTACTCATCCGCAGACGTTGTTTGAAGTCGCGCTGATGAAGCTTTGTAGCTTGCAGCAAGAGGGAAGTGAGACCGCATCAGCTGCTCCGTTAGGCGCATTACAGGCTGGATCAGGGGTGAATGCTCCTGCGGTTCACTCTGGTGAACTGGATCTGCTCAAGAGACAGATTACTGCGCTGGAGAAAAAGCTGGAACAAGCATTGCAGTCTGGTGGTATTTCCGGAGGTGGGCGAGATGGTGCTTCTTCTGCGAAATCGAATCCGACTCCAAGTTCTGCGCCTAGAATCTCTGCTACCTCCAAAATGCCTCCAAATGTTGATAAGTTTATTGCTGGTAAGGATAGTCCTGATTTTGCAGCTATCTACAAACAGTGGAGTCTTGTCTTGCAAGGGGTAAAAGAGGAGAAGGTAACGGTTCATGCGTGGTTTGTAGACGGAGAACCTGTATCCATAATGGACGATGCTGTGCTTGTTGCATTCAAGAACACGATTCATCGTGATACAACGGAGAAACCGGCAAATAGACAGGTCATTGAGAATGTGCTTGCAGCGCGTCTTGGTAAACCTTATAGACTGGTAACTATTATGCAGCGCGATTGGAACGAAGCCGCTCAGAAGCAGGTGGGACAGCCTAGCAAAGAGGAGTTACGGTTAGAGCATGAACATGATACTGCAGATGCCAAATCTGAACCTTGGATTGATGAGGCTATCCAGCTTTTTGGAGAAGACCTTGTTGTCATAAAAGAGTAATGTAAGCATACTAGCGCAAATAGCGCATTCCAAAGGAGAGATGATGTATGAATAATATGAACCAAATGATGAAGCAAGTGAAGAAAATGCAGGAGCAAATGCTTAAAGCTCAAGAAGAATTGGGTGGCAAGGTTATTGAAGGCACATCAGGTGGCGGTGTAGTTACAGTTCAAGTTAATGGTCACAAAAAATTGCTTTCTATTCAAATCAAGCCAGAAGCTGTTGATCCGGAAGATGTTGAAATGCTACAGGATTTAGTAATCACTGCAGTTAATGATGCTTTGACTCAAGCTGAAGAGCTTGCGAACAATGATATGGGTAAATTTACTGGTGGAATGAAGATCCCAGGCTTGTTCTAATTCACTCACTCCACTTTCGTCTAAAGGAGAATTATTAATTTGTATTATCCCGAACCGCTAGCCAAGCTGATCGATGCTTTTACGCGCTTACCCGGGATTGGGCCGAAGACAGCCGCCCGGTTAGCTTTTCATGTGCTTAACATGAAAGAGGACGATGTCATTGATTTTGCTAAAGCGCTAGTAAGTGTCAAACGTAATCTTCATTATTGCTCCGTCTGCTGTAATATTACGGATACGGATCCGTGTAAGATATGTCAGGACAAAACTAGAGACCCTTCAGTAATCTGTGTGATCCAAGACTCCAAGGATTTGGTGGCAATAGAACGAACCAAAGAGTTTAATGGGTATTATCACGTTCTTCAGGGTGCGATTTCACCTATGGAAGGTATAGGCCCTGATGATATTCGCTTGAAGGAATTATTGACTCGTTTGAGTGATGAAAGAGTGAGTGAGCTTATCATGGCGACCAACCCCAACATTGAGGGTGAGGCAACGGCGATGTATATTTCTCGTCTAGTTCGTCCTTTTGAGATTAAAATCACCAGAATAGCCCATGGCTTGCCTGTTGGTGGCGATCTTGAGTATGCCGACGAGGTTACCTTGTCCAAAGCGTTGGAAGGTCGTCGTGAGCTATTCTAGTAGCTCTAAAGTCGTGTTTTTTAAAAGGAGGCCCCCTGGGCCTCCTTTTTTTGTTCTAAGTTTGTCCCTATCCCGATATGAATGAGAATAAAGAGATGTGATTTTGCATCGAAATTATTCTGAGGAGGAATGGGAAATGGGATGGTGGAGCTCATTGTGGCGGGGAGCAGATGAAGAACAGGGTAGAAAAGATACGGAGGGCTGGGAAACGTTGCTGGAAGTTCGTAAGGCACAATCCGAGTGGGAGAGAGCGTACCTAATGTTTGATGAAGCGCTGGGTCAAGATCAAATTGATTATGCTATTTATATTTTAGAGGCAGCAGAGCGCAAGTATCAGATACATCTCAAACATGCAAAGAGCATTGGATTAAATAGCAGTCAGATGTAGCCGCTAGCCAAATGAAAATATAGGAGGGATCAACATGCTAAGAATGTTAGCTATAGGAGTACTGGTCATATCAGTTGTGTTGTTAAGTGTAATTGTATTCCGGAAAAAGCTTGGCTTTGGATGGCTTAGTCTGTTCGGAGCTCATTTGGTACTGGCTGCGCTCGCGATATATGTAGTGAATTTCTCGGGTTTAATCACACAAGTTCATATTCCCCTGAATCCTGCAACCATAGGCGCAGTAACGGTTCTTGGCCTTCCAGGCGTTGTAATGTTAATAGGATTAAGAATTATTTTGTTTTAATGCTTGACGTGAGTTTGAAAAATATGATACATTAAGTCTCGCCCCTTTGGACAAGATGTTGATTAACAACTTGCTGAAACGGTAAGCGAAAAAAAGAAATTAAAAAAACGCTTGACGAAAACAAAGGTGCTGTGATATATTATAAAGGTCGCTGCTGACAAGCAACGACGACGAAAGATGAGACATTGATCTTTGAAAACTGAACAACGAGTGAG
>NZ_NFUX01000024.1:0-79969 GCF_002264385.1 Paenibacillus sp. VTT E-133280 | reverse complement strand
TCTGGGGACAACAGCGGCCGGAAGTCCAAAGATTCCTTGCAGGGACCGCTCTTAATAGTGTTTTGTAGTTGAAATTGAGAGCTCTTAATCCAGCATCCCACAGGAAGCAGATCGAACGGCAAGTAGATAAATACATCTGAAACATAAAGGAAGTGAGCGGACATGAAAGTATCAACCGGATGGTTGGCTGATTATACATCGATTGAAGGAGTAACCGCCGAAAAGCTAGCGGAGAAGATTACCGCTGCCGGTATTGAAATTGACGGAGTAGAGCGCCGCAATAAAGGGATTTCCGGTATCGTAACCGGCTATGTGAAATCGAAAGAAAAACATCCTGATGCGGATAAACTGAACGTATGTATCGTGGATGCAGGTCAAGGTGAAGATCTGCAAATCGTCTGTGGCGCAAAAAATGTGGCTGCGGGACAAACCGTTCCTGTAGCTCTTGTTGGCGCTAAGCTGCCAGGTCTGGATATCAAAAAAGCGAAGCTGCGCGGGGTATTATCACAAGGGATGATCTGCTCGGCTAAAGAATTGGGACTCAATGATAAATTGCTTCCTAAAGAGCAACAAGAAGGAATTCTTGTACTTCCTGAAGGTACAGAGATCGGTCAAGATATTTCAAAGTTGCTGGGTCTAGATGATGAAATTCTGGAATTCGATCTGACTCCGAACCGTTCAGACTGCCTAAGCATGATTGGTGCTGCTTATGAAGTGAGCGCGATTCTTGGACGCGACATTAAATTGCCTGATCCTGCGAGTGAAATGATTGAGGTCAGCGGAGCAGCTGCGCAATCTATTTCCGTTAAGATTGAGAATGAAGAACAGTACAGTCATTACGCAGTTCGTTATATCTCAGGCGTTAAACCTGCAGCATCACCGCTGTGGATTCAGAATCGTCTGATGGCGGCAGGAATTCGTCCAATTAACAACATCGTAGACATCACTAACTATGTGATGCTCGAATACGGACAGCCGCTTCATGCTTTTGATGCAGATAAAATAGAAGGCGGAGAACTCGGCGTTCGTCTTGCTCATGAGGGTGAAGTCCTGACTACACTTGATGGCCAAGAACGGAAGCTTGAGCCACATATGCTCGTTATCGCTGATGGAGCTAAAGCAGTAGCTCTGGCTGGAGTAATGGGAGGTCAGGATACGGAAGTTACTGCTGAGACGGTAAATCTCGTTCTGGAATCCGCTAAGTTTGATGGAGGAACCGTTCGTAAAACCTCGCGTCAACTGGGACTTCGCTCGGAAGCATCGCTTCGATTCGAGAAAGAAGTGGATCCAAATGCAGTGATCCCTGCATTGAATCGCGCTGCAGTACTTATTGCACGTTATGCTGGCGGATCTGTGCATGAAGGTATTGTGCAAGCAGGAACAGTCGCTGGAGAAGAGAAGGTACTTACTTTGTCCTTGGAGAAGCTGAACCGTTATCTGGGAACAGATCTGTCCTTGCTAGAAGTGAAGACATTGTTTGGCCGTCTTCATTTCAAGTGCGGGGATACCGCACAAGGGCTGATCGAAGTTCAAGTGCCAACTAGACGCGGCGATATCAGCTATGATGTTGACCTTATCGAAGAAATTGCTCGTCTGTACGGATATGATAACATTCCAACGACTTTGATTGAAGGAGTTACAACGCCAGGCGCATTGACGCATAAGCAATCACTCCGCCGTGAACTGCGCCGCCTGTTGTCGCATGGCGGTTATCAGGAAGTGATGGGCTACTCTTTCATCCAGCCGGAACAAAGCAAAATGTTCCCTGAGTTATCGGAAGGCTCACAAGCGGTCAAATTGGCTATGCCAATGAGTGAAGAACGCAGTGTACTGCGTACCAGCCTTCTGCCACAACTATTGGATATTGCTAGCTACAATACCAACCGTCGTCAAAGCGATCTAGCGTTGTTTGAAATCGGCAATGTTTTCTTCACAGATGAAGAACAGTTGACTCGTCAGCCGCGTGAACTGCCGGTGCTTGGGTTGTTGCTTAGCGGTAGCCTAACCGTGAAGCAATGGAACGTTTCTGCACAGCCTGTAGATTTCTTTGATTTGAAGGGTGCGCTGGAATCAGTATTTGCTTATTTGGGTCTTACAGACAGAATTATCTACGAGGGAGATAGTCCAGAAGGGTATCATCCTGGGCGTTCAGCGTCGGTATATTTAGTCGGAGACGAGGGTCGTGTGAAGATTGGAACTATGGGCCAGCTTCATCCGGAACTGCAAAGAGAGCTTGATCTAGTGGATACTTATGTAGCTGAGATTCTACTGCAGCCGCTGTATGATAACACGCAAAGCCGTATGCAATATAATGAGCTTCCACGTTTCCCAGGTATGGAACGGGATATTGCTGTGGTTGTAGATTCAACTGTACCAGCGGGCGATATGCTAGCTTCCATCCGTGCAAACGGAGGAACTTTGCTGCAATCCGTACAGGTATTCGACGTGTACACTGGTGGCAAGTTAGAGAGTGGAAAGAAGAGTATTGCGATCTCACTGCTGTATCGTCACAGTGAACATACATTGACAGATGAAGAGGTTGGAGAAGTGCATGATAAGCTATTATCAGTCCTTCAACAAACTTTTGGCGCAGAATTAAGAAAATAGCAGGAATTGTGTAAAGCCGCAGCGAATCCATTTAGAAACTGAGATTCGCTGCGGCTTTTTCTGGGTAGAGTGAAATGCGGAGGATATCAGCGAGAATCTATTGATTACAAGGGATTTTGCCAAATGCTTAAGAAAAAAGCTACAATAGAAACAGTAAGACTAGCTTAGAATCCGCACACATACAAAGGAGGGCACAACTGTGGCTATGGACCGGACACGTGTCGCCGTGGAGATATACGGAACTTCCTATAAACTCGTCGGAAGCAGCACTGAATATATGAAACAAGTGGCCCGTTATGTTGACGAACATATGCGCACGATTTCTAAATCACACAACAGACTGGATACGCCGCGTATAGCGGTGCTTGCAGCAGTACATATGGCGGAGCAGGCTATTCAGGTTCAGGATTTTAAAAATGAACTCAACATGATGACAGGTGAACGCAGTGAACTGCGATTGGAAGTATCTCGCCTGCTGGAGGTTCAGCGGGAGCGACAAGAAGAATATGAACGCCTTGAAGCGGCGGCTAAGGAAGAAGCAGCACGACTGATTGCTGCGGTTGAAGAAGAGCGCAAGCGTCATCTGGAGATCCAGGAGAACGAGCGCAAGGTACATGCGGATCAGCTTCAGGAAGCAACCCATGCGGCTGACGCCGCGCGAGAGAAGCTGGAAGAGGAGCTGCTTGCGCGTGAGCTGGAGCTGCAAGAACTGCGGGCAAGCTATGAGGCTGAACAGGCAATGATTCGTGAGAATCATCGAGAGGCGCTGGCCAATGCAGAAGCCATCCGTCTACAGCAGCTGGAAGAGCAGAAGGCAGCGCATTTGCAAGAGCTGGAGAATACTCGTGAGACGCTGACTAAGGAGAAGACAGATACCATGTCTGCTCTGGAACTTGAGCTAACCCAAACTAGATCAACCTTAGAGAAACAGCTTGAGGAAACTAAATCAACATTAGGGAAGGAACTCGAGGAGACGAAGTTGACACTAGGTAAGGAGCTTGAGAACACGACAACGAAGTTAGGCAAGGAACTGGCTGAAGAGCGGGAAGCTCTACAACGGGAGCTTGCTAAGAATAAGGAACTTCGACAGTCGCAAGGTACTCAGGAACATAGACATAAGCAAAGCATCCAAGAGCTCGAGAAACAGCTGGCTGAGCTTCGTGGTGGAACAGGACAACTTCAGTCTAGACTCCGTGCGGCAGAGGCGAGCCTTAAGAGTGAACGAGATGCTCGTCAGACGCTGCTCGGACAATATGAAGCGGTTGTTAAACGCGAAGAACAGCTCAGTGAGGAGCTGCGTACAGCCACTGAGCTAGGCACGCTGTTGAATGATGAGCTGGAAGAATTGCGCCAGCGTTACCAGCAGTCCCAGAATGAAACATCAGAGCTGCGGAAGTCACTACAGGAAACGAGTGAGAATCTGCACCGTGTTCAGGAAGAACTGGCTGGATCTGTGGCGGAGGCAGCAAATTGGCAGGAGCTCTCGGATAAACGGATGGAAGACATTAGTGAGCTTGAAATGAACCTAATGGAGACCGAAGAGAAATCATTGGCGCTTCAAAAGGAGATTGAGACCCTTCGTGGTCAAGCGGATGGATTAGTACAACAGTTAGACCGGGAAGTTCAGCTTCGTACGGATGCAGAACAGGAAACTGCAGCACTCCGTGAACAAGGTGGACAGGTTCAGAAGGAACTGTCAGCACTTCGTGAACGTTATGAGGAATTGATCTCTCAATATGATGAAGTGCTGCAAGATGGAGAACGTCTGCAGGAAAGATATCAACTGCTGCAGGAAGAAGGCGAAGAGACAGCTCGACGCTTAGAAGAATTGTCTGAAGCTAGCCTTGAGGCCGCTGCTACTGTTGCAGAGCAGCAGGATGTTCTGAGGCAAGCAGAGGCGTACGGCGCTTCATGGAAGCAAAAGTACGAGGAATTATTCGAGCGACAGCAGCAGTGGAGTGATTTGGAGGCGAAGCTGCGTGAAGAGATAGATATTTGGCAGCAGGAGGCCGGTGAGGCTGAGGCTAAGCAGAAATCTATTGAACGTGAACGCAGTGAGGTGCTTCAGCAGCTTGGTGAAGTCGGCGAGAACTATGAGTTGGCCCAAGGACAACTTCGTCTGCTACAGGTCCAGTTTGAGATGCATCAGAATGAACTACAGAAGATGACGGATGAGCATCGTAATCTTCAAGAGGAATATGCCAAGCTTCAAAATGAATATAATGAATGGATTCAACTGATCGAACAGGATAGTTGAATGTCGGATGCAAAAAAGAGGGCTGTACCTGATGTGTAGAGAAATCTATTTCAGGTCAGCCCTGTTTGTCAATGATTTAGGGTAAATAAATAGCCGATCGTCAGGGCAATTCCCTAACGATCGGCTATTTAATGATTTATCTAGTCCACAATGATTTTTGCGTTCATGCCGCTATGTCCGGAACCGCACATAATCGAACAGGTCATTTCGAATGTGCCGGCTTCCTCTGGAACAATTACTTTCGAGGACTTTTTGCTATTAAGCTGGAGTTCGAATTCAGGGATAAGGATGCCGTGATTGCCGCTATCGTTTTTAAAAATAATTTTGACGGGCACACCTTTTTTTAGATGGTATTCTTCCTGATCAAAGCTGTAATTTGTAGCTGTAATTATAAGTTCTGTTTCTGCCTCGATCTCTGGCTCCGATGTGTTAGCTTTGCCAGCAGCACTATCATTGTTGTTTCCACAGGCTGTAAGTGCTATAACAAACACAATTGAAAGTAGAATTGCAAATTTTTTAATGATCCAAACCTCCTCCCAAGAAGTCCAAGCATAGTGAAAATGTGACAATTATGTAGACATCATAACTTAAAATTTAAGTAAGCGCTTTGATTAAATGTGAAAAATCCGTGAACAAGGGAGACTGTTCAAACTTTGTCGTAAATTGCAAATAAATGATGAAAATATAACTAAAATTTATTATAATGAAAGCTATTACATTAACGTACAAAAGTAGGGGATACATATTTCAAGTACTAACGATGCGCTAAATACGGAGGTTTGGCACCGTAGAATTTTAAAAGGTTATTGGATGGTAGTTATTCTTTTATTAATCTCACAGTTGCTGTTTTTGTCGAATATTAACCGGCTTCAAATAAAAACAACCATGGACACGAATCTATGGCACTTATTTATAGCCTGTAATTTACTAATTGTAGCCCTTATGATTACTGCGGAGCTGTGGCTTCGTTATAATAAACAATCCCCTAAATATGGGGTGGTTAGTTGTGGTTTTTTAGTGTCCTACCTTATGTATTTTGTATTAGAGCCTTTTATCGATGGTGCTCAGATGACGCTCATGATGCCGATTATGGTCGCTCTTATTTATTTTGATCGTAAGCTCCTGTATCTAATGGGACTATTTAGTATTGTGTTTTATGCGGGGGTATATTTCGGGTTGGAACGGCCATTCCTACATAAACCACTGCTTGAATTCTTAATGGTAGAGTGTGTATTTATAATATTTGTAGGGATGGCTCTGGCTGTAATTATTCGTGCGCGGGAAGCGCGTGTAAATCTGGAGAGATTAACGAAGGAAGGCCAAGATCTAATGGTGGAGAGGGCGATTTCGGATAAGCTGCTGAAGATAGATGCACTCACTGGACTATATAATCATAAAACCTTTCATGAATATTTGGATTCATTATTGGAGCAATGTGAAAGCAACAACCTTCAACTGCAGCTGGCTCTTTTCGATATAGATAACTTCAAGCAAGTTAATGATACCTACGGACACAGGGTTGGGGATCTTGTTCTTAAGGTAATTGCGGACAAGGTTGGCGGTATGATTGAGTTAAATGATTTTGCGGCCAGATATGGCGGTGAAGAGTTTGCAGTAATTTTTACAGACAAAAGTTTTTCAGAGTCTTACGAGGCGGTAGAGAAATTACGGATCAATATTGCTCAAATCGAGCATTTGCAGGCTGGGAATAAGCCGATTACCGTCAGCATTGGAATTTGTAATTATCAGCTTGGGGATGGGAAAGAGCTTCTTTTTCGTAAAACGGATAAAGCGCTCTATACCGCTAAAAAGAAAGGCAAGAACAGAGTGGTCAATTGTGCTGAGCGTCATGAAGCGGAGATTGTGTCATATGGATAAAAACAACACAGAACCCTTATTACCGGAAAAGAACCGGAAATAGGGGTTCTGTGTTGTGAATAGCTTTGGTTACTTTGCTGCCTCAAACGGCGTGGATACCGGCAAAAACAAATCGACAATACCGATGACCAATGCCGCAAGGATAGCTCCTAGAATGGAAACGCTGACTCCACTCACTACGAATTGAGCGACCCAGATAACTAATGCACTAACGATGAAACCGACGATACCGCGCCCGAAGGGTGTTGCTTTTTTGCCGAAGATTCCTTCGACAACCCAGCCGAGTAACGCAATCACCAGTGCAAGGATTAGAGCGCTCCAGAAGCCACCAATCGTGAACTGTGGAACAATCCAACCAACAACCATCAGAACAAGCGCTGCTACAATAAAACGACCCACATGACTCAAGAAATTCACTGTACTAACCTCCTTTGGCCCAAGCTAAGGATATGTGCAGTTCTTATTGTGACCTTAATGCTTGTTTTTATGCTTTAACCGATACCAAATAGCGAAATTGGCTTGAATTCTGTATAATGGAAACATCTATGAAGGGAGCTGTGACTGTAATTGGACGACAAAATTTTGCATACGCTTGAATATCGCAAGATTTTAAATAAATTAATGCAATATACGCAAACCTCAATGGGACGATTGACTGCGGAGCAACTAAGACCATCCGGTGATTTTGAAGGTGTGAAGAAGCTACTTCAAGCCACGGATGAAGCGGCTAATGTAGATCGTCTGAAGGGTATTCCTTCATTCGGCGGGATAAGCGATATTCGAGCAGCACTAAAACGTGCCTCTATAGGTGGAATGTTGGGAACAACTGAACTGCTGGCAGTGGGAACTACCATTGGCGGCGCAAGAAGAGTCAAACGATTCCTGGCAGCTATGCATGAGGAGGAAAAGATAGAATTCCTATTTTCACTCAGCGATGTTTTATCGGAGCAAAAACATGTAGAAGATGCCATCCGTTTATGTATAGACGAGAACGCAGATGTGCTTGACACAGCTAGTTCTGAACTGGCTACGATTCGCCGTGAATTACGCGGAGGAGAGACCCGGATTCGTGAGAAGCTGGATTCTATGATTCGTTCTTCTTCCGTTGCTAAGATGCTGCAGGATCAGCTGGTAACCATTCGTGGAGATCGGTTTGTTATTCCAGTAAAAGCGGAGTATCGTGCGCATTTCGGTGGTATAGTACATGATCAGTCCGGATCAGGGGCTACTTTATTTATCGAGCCTGAGTCTATTGTCGCGATGAATAATAAGCTGCGTGAAACACGGCTGCGTGAAGAACGGGAGATCGAGATCATATTGCATAGGTTGACAGCACTTGTAGCTGATATAGCCGAAGAAATGACCTATGATATCGATATTCTTGGCGAGCTTGACTTTACCTTCTCCAAGGCGCGTCTTGCCCGAGATATGAAGGCTACGCAGCCTCGTATGAACGATCGCGGGTATTTGAAGCTGCGCAAAGGACGCCATCCGCTTATTCCTGCGGAGCATGTGGTTCCACTGGATGTGGAGCTGGGCAACCAATACAGCTCGATTATTGTAACCGGACCGAATACGGGTGGTAAAACCGTTACACTCAAGACGATTGGATTGTTGAGTCTCATGTCGATGTCTGGTTTGTTCATCCCTGCAGAAGAAGGCAGTCAAATGTGTGTGTTTGATGCCATTTATGCAGATATTGGGGATGAACAGAGTATTGAGCAGAGTCTGAGTACATTCTCCAGCCATATGACGAATATCATTTCCATTCTGCGGAGAATGACTCCTAAGAGTCTAATTCTGCTTGATGAAGTGGGCGCAGGTACGGATCCGGCAGAAGGTTCCGCGCTGGCAATTGCCATTCTGGAGCATATTCACCGGATAGAATGCCGTATGGTCGCTACCACGCATTATAGTGAACTGAAAGCTTATGCTTATGAGCGTAAAGGGGTCATCAATGCCAGCATGGAGTTCGATGTTCAAAGTCTCAGCCCTACCTACCGCCTGCTGATTGGTGTTCCTGGACGAAGCAACGCCTTTGCAATTGCAGAGCGATTAGGTCTGCCAGGTGCGATTCTGGAGCATGCGCGTGGCGAAGTGAAGGAAGAGGATCTGCGTGTTGAGCATATGATTGCCTCTCTCGAAGAGAATCGACTTGGAGCGGAACAAGAACATGAACGGGCAGAGAGCATCCGCCGTGAAGTAGAAGAACTACGCAGCAGACAACAACAAGAGCTGGAGAAGCTGGAAAGCCAGCGGGACAAACGGCTGGAGAAAGCGGAGAAAGATGCCAGTGCAATCTTGGAGAAAGCGCGTAAAGAAGCGGAAGAAATCATCAGTGATTTACGCCGCTTAGCTATGGAAGAAGGCGCTTCAGTCAAAGAGCATAAGCTGATTGAAGCACGGAGACGTTTAGACGAAGCGGAACCTTCACCGCGTAAGAAAGCTGCTACTCGTAAGCCTGCTAAGGCTCCGCGGACGATTGGTCCTGGTGATGAAGTGAAGGTAGATAGCTTAAACCAAAAAGGTTTTGTAGTGGAATTAAGCGGCTCTAAAGAGGCTGTAGTGCAGTTTGGGATCATGAAGATGAAGGTAAGCCTGGATGATTTGGAACTGCTCTCTTCGAAAGCAGCCTCTGTACCAACGCCTCTTCGGCAGGCGACAACCGTTAAACGCTCCCGTGATGAGAACATTCGCAGAGAACTGGATTTGCGAGGTACGAATTTGGAAGAAGCGATTATGGAGACGGATCGTTTTATTGATGAAGCCTTCTTAGGAAATCTGGGCCAAATTTCTATTATTCATGGTAAAGGGACAGGTGTGCTCCGCACAGGAATTCAAGAATATTTGCGTAAACACAGACATGTTAAGAGCTATAGGCTTGGAAATTATAATGAAGGCGGCGCAGGCGTAACCGTGGCTGAGCTGCAATAGCGGGATTGCCCGGCAGAAAGAAGGGGAAAGTGTGCAAGGAGATATTGATCTTTTGCTGGGTCATCCGCTAGGTGCCTTGCTTGGCTACTTTGCAGTAGCAATTCTTGGGCTTGTTGTATTTCTGTCTATTTTTGAAATGGTAACGAAATATAATTGCTGGGAAGAAATTCGCAAGGGGAACTTGGCAGTAGCCATGGCTACTGGTGGCAAAATCTTCGGAATTTGCAACGTACTGCGTTTCAGCATTGAATCAGGTGTTTCGATTTATGAGACGATGAAGTGGTCGGTCGTCGGTTTTTTGCTGCTGCTGCTTGCCTATTTTTTATTTGAATTCCTGACTCCAGTGTTCTCTATTGATGAGGAGATCGCTGCAGATAACCGTGCTGTTGGGCTAATAGCGATGCTGATCTCGGTTTCGTTGTCTTATGTGATTGGTGCAGCTATATTTTAAGAAAATAGAAAGTTTTGCACCTCCCTACAAAGGATTCCAGATGAAGCTGGACAAGCTTTGAAATGAGCAGCTCCACTTTGTGGGGTATTAGGAGGATTTCATGAAGATTCTTACCCGAGTTTTGTTTGTGTCAGCTATTGCTTTTATAGCAGCCGGTATTATTTATTTAATGATGAACTAAATTTAAACGTGAAGTATGAAGGAGATTATTAAGATGGAAACAACTGTGTGCCCTTGGTGTCATACTGAAATCGTATGGGACGAGGAATTCGGACCTGAGGAAAATTGTCCTCACTGCAACAATGAACTTAGTGGATACCGTACGGTTAATGTAGGGATAGACGGTATCGAAGAAGAGGAAGAAGAAGTCGTAGAACAACCTAAACAAGAGGTCATTAATGATGATGATCTCTGGGGAGACGTCGACAAAGACAGTGTAGTTCCAATCTACAACACGCTCAACCAATTCGGTGACGATTATGATTTGAATAAGTATGAAGAACGTGTATCGGCTATCCTAGCGATTCAGGAAGAAGCTCCGGAATGTACACAATGCCATGAGTTAACTATCCTTGCGGGTAAGCAGCTTGTTGGCAGCTTCGAGCCTTCTTCACCGGCTACATTGGGTGGCTCTGTATTAACAGCTCCATTCTCCCTTAATGTTTATGTGTGCCCTTCGTGCTTCCATGTACAGCACAGCCTAGCGCAAGAAGACCGTATTCAGCTCGTACGTAATCTGAGTACCGATAAAGCATAAGCATCCTCATAAAAAGCTTAGTCCTCTTATTGTCAATAAGAGGACTAAGCTTTTTTTAAAACCTCAATACTGCTTATTCACGTCCATTTTTTAAGAAGGAGAAGGTTTGGCAGTTCGTGTCAATGAGAATAGATCAAGCTCCGGCCGATGTTTACCCGCAATCGTATCTGTTAATAACTCCGCAGCAATCATGCTGTACACCGTCCCATTGCCCCCATAACCCTCGATGAAGTAGCAATGAGGGAACTTGGGATGAGGGCCGATATAAGGAAGCCCATCACGCGTAGAGCCGAATACAGCACCCCAGGAGTATTCTATCTCAATGCCTTTGATTTCAGGAAACAAAGCTTCCAGCTCTTCCAATAACCTTTGACTTTGTGAAATCACTCTGACATCACGGCGCTCTGGATCCGTCAACGGTTCATCTTTACCTCCTGCAATAATACGTCCCTCCGGCGTTGTCCGAAAATACAAATACGGTCGGGCGGTTTCCCAGAGAAGGCTCCGCTCATGCCACTTGGGGAATTCCTTCAAAGGTTTGGTCATCACTGCATACGTATTGATCAGCTCAGCGCCTCGGTCTTTTTTAAACTCCTGCGTTTCATAACCCATTGCAAAAATAACCTTCTTCGCAATAATACGTCCGTTCTCTGTGTGGCAGATTACTCCATCTTTAGTAAACTCATAATGTTTAGCCTCGGTCTGCTCATAAACGTGTACACCATTGATTGCTGCCTTAGCGATCAGGCTGTGAACTGTCCGGAAAGGGTTCGCTTCTGCATCACTGCGTGAATAAAGTGCAGCAGGTTTAGAAAAAGAATACAGCGAAGCAATTTTATCCTCCTCCCAGAAATCAGAATCGAATCCGTGAGCAACGAGATTCTCATATTCTTCTCGCAGAGCAGGTACATCCTCTGGTGTACTGGCATATAAAAGGCTGCTGCGAGGAATAATCTGGGGATCGATATCGAGCTGGGCCGGCAGATCCAGAATATTTCTTACCCCTGCTTGGCATAGCTGATAAAAGAGCAAGCCGCTCTTTTCTCCAAACGTGTTCATGCATGAGGTTAACGATTTGTCGTTAGATATCTGCAGTAAACCAGTATTGGCATGTGAGCTTCCGCTTCCGACTCGTCTTTTTTCGATCAGAACAGTCTCAGCTCCGCTTAACGACAGGCGATAAGAAGCCATTGCTCCACCCATTCCAGCGCCTACAATTAGGCAATCACAGTGAACGATATCCTCTAGCACAGGATAAGTTGGAGGGTCTTGTAAAGTGTTTCTCCATGGGGGGGTGCCGCTGTTTAGTCTCATGAAATTGATCGCTCCTTCATTCGTTCCATAATTAAGTATGGGCGGCATTTTACCGTCTCATTCGCAGGATGTTCTTATTTTTGTCATATCTCTCTTATGCTGTTGGGCAAATAAATGGTGTGCTTTGGCGGTATACTAAAGCCTGTTTGAATCAACTACAAGGAGGGACTACAACTCATGCAATCAATGCAAATGCAGGCACTAAGTGGAAAAGAATTGGAATATATCGCAGACTCCATCTCTAATGAGGACTTGCTTCTTAAGCAATGTGCGGCTACCGCCGCGACAACGCAGAACGAGCAGGTCCGACAAGTTTGTTTGCAGCATATCCAAAATCACACGCAGCACATGGATACACTCACTCAGCTAATCCAGCAGCATCAACAGTACGCCCCAACAAGCCCACAATAATTGCATTATTAATCTTAAGGAGGTTATAAAATGAATGCACAGAATCCAGCAGCATTTATGCCAGATGAGGACTTAATGAACACCATTTTGTGTGATTTGAAGCGGACGGTTCGTGAGTATGCGACAGCTGCTACGGAATCGGCATGTCCAGCGGTTCGCCGGGTCTTTAATGAGATGACCATGAACACGCTCCGACTTCAGGGCGATCTGTACACGCATATGTCCCAAATGAATATGTATCCTGCACCTGCAAAAGCATTACGCCAAGATGTGGACAAGCAACTCCAAACTGCACAGCAATTGCAACAAAAATCAGGTCAGTTCGTTCAGCAAAAAACAGGACAATCTGGATCTATTGCTCACAATGCGAACAGCTACCAATCGAATGGACAACATCAACCGTCTCATTTAATGTAACCAAGATGGTTAGCAGATGAAGCATCCTGTCCCATAACCTTAAGGCAGACGCCCGTTTATACCGAGAGCTCCGGTATAAACGGGCGTTTTTTGTATAAAAATCCATTTAGCTGAGTAAACCTAGTCTTCTATGCGGATATCATATGGGGTTATTTTGTTTGCAGAGATGCTCAATTCATGTCATATTAGTATTAAACTCTTTTCGCGGGACGACGCATGAATAGCGCAACGTCATTTGCGAACTATCCGGAGGGGAAGGCATGAAGGAAATGAACGAACTAAAGAGGAAAGTGCTGGAACTGCTTAAAGAGGACGCGAGAAGATCTACTTCACTCTTAGCTACGCTACTTGGTGCGGAAGAAGAAGACGTAAAGACGGCGATTGGGCAATTAGAGAAAGATCATGTAATTGTTAAGTATGCTGCCGTTGTAAACTGGGATAAAGTGGATGATGAAAAAGTGACCGCACTGATTGAGGTGCAGATTACACCCGAACGGGGTCGCGGCTTTGAAGGCATTGCGGAAAGAATTTACCTGTATCCACAAGTGAAATCCGTGTACCTGATGTCAGGTGCCTACGATCTCCTGGTAGAAGTGGAAGGCCGGAATTTACGTGAGGTGGCCAATTTTGTTTCCGAGAAGTTGTCTCCAATTGATTCAGTACTCTCAACTAAAACGAACTTTACCCTTAAAAAATACAAACAGGATGGGATCATCTTCGAGGAGCATGAGGAAGACAACCGTCTGATGATCTCTCCATAAAGGAAGTAATCATATGATCACGAATAAAACGCAGCTAACTGGAGAAGACAGCAAATCTATGAATTCTTATTTGGCCCCGCTAGTACAGCAAATTCAGCCTTCGGGTATTCGTAAGTTTTTTGATCTGGCTGCAGGCAGCAAGGATATCATATCACTTGGAGTCGGGGAGCCTGATTTTAAGACCCCGTGGCATGTCAGAGAAGCTTGTGTCTATTCGCTGGAAAGAGGGTTTACAGGATATACATCCAATGCAGGTATGCCCGAGCTACGGGAGGGAATTGCGAATTATTTGCATACCCGTTTTGCAGTGGATTATGATCCTGCTAATCAGATTATAGCAACGGTCGGCGGAAGCGAGGCTATTGATCTGGCCTTGCGTGCATTGATTACACCGGGCGATGAGATTCTCATACCCGAACCTTGCTATATTTCCTATTCACCGATAACGGCTATTGGCGGGGGAATTCCGGTAGGTATTGAAACGACTGGAGAGAATAACTTTAAGCTAACGGCAGAGAGTTTGGAAGCCAAGATTACTCCGCGCTCCAAAGTTTTGATTCTGTGCTACCCGAGTAACCCAACCGGAAGTGTGATGACCCGAGAGGATTGGGAGCCGATCGCCAAGGTTGTAGAGAAGCATGATCTTATTGTAATTTCTGATGAGATTTATGCGGAATTGACTTATGGAATTAATCATGTAAGCTTTGCCGCACTGCCAGGTATGATGGATCGTACGATTCTGGTCAGCGGCTTCTCCAAGGCTTTTGCTATGACCGGATGGAGAATGGGTTATGCTTGTGGTCACCCTGACTTAATCTCCGCTATGCTTAAGATTCACCAGTACACTGTGATGTGTGCTCCCTCTATGGGCCAGGTGGCTGCACTTGAGGCACTGACCAATGGGATGGAAGAGAAGGATCGAATGGTCGATTCTTATAACCAGCGGCGGAGGCTGATTGTTAAAGGTTTGCGTGATGCCGGACTGGAGTGCCATGAACCACAAGGTGCATTTTATGCTTTTCCTAGCGTGCGCAAAACGGGACTGACTTCTGATCAGTTTGCACAACGATTATTGCTTGAATATAAGGTGGCGGCTGTACCTGGAAGTGTCTTCGGTTTAGGTGGTGAAGGTTACTTACGCTGCTCCTATGCTACATCAGTAGCTCAACTGAATGAAGCTATAGAACGCATTGGTTCTTTTGTCACACAACTGGAACGAGAGAGAATGGAATAGAGAAAATTGGACTATAGCCTATCCTATAATCCTATGGTATTATTTTACTTTGAGAGTAATTAACCCCTATATTAGAAACTAACAAGGATGCATTTTACTCTGGAATTAAGCGTTGCTTTGAAGTTGCTTTTATTACTTTAATGACATTTTGTGGCACGCGCTCAATAATACTTTTAGGAGGGATGATTGTGCTTAGTGCCGATTATTACTTACCTTCCTATGGAGGGCAGTGTTTTTCTGGAAGTGGGAAACTGTCCCCCAAGGGTGATGCTTCTGCTCGCATACTCTCTCTGGAAGATGAAATTAGAATACTCCGTAGCAAAATGGAGCAGCTTTTTTTGCAGGAAAAATCATTCACTTCAGATAATGTGATTGAAATTAGCAGTTTACTGGATCTCAAGATAAATGAATACATGAAGGGGCGTCCAGTTGGGAAATAACGTCGCTACATGCTGTTAAAGAGGACCCTAGGGTCCTCTTTTTGTTGTTCCTTTTTAAGCTCATACCTCGCAATATTGCAGTCACTATTGGAGAGGATATGTTATACTCTTCATTTGCCATTTTTATATAAGAAAGCTTAAACTAGCATTATGTGATTTGAAGAATGGATAGGAGGAGTAAGCCATGGTGATCTATACACGCACGGGTGATGCGGGTCAAACTTCAGTAATTGGCGGCCGGGTTGGCAAGGACGATGTCCGAGTTGAAGCTTACGGAACCATTGATGAACTAAATTGCTTTGTAGGGCAGGCACGGAGCCTGATGGAGGACGATAAGTTTGATGATGTACGCGAGCAGCTGCTGGAAATTCAGCATGAGCTATTCGATTGCGGCACCGATCTGGCTTTTATTAAGCTAGGTGATGGTGGTCAATATATGGTAACAAGTGAGATGGCTAAACGGCTGGAGGGCTGGATTGATGATCTTCAAGCAGAGAATCCGCCACTAGAAAAATTCATCCTCCCCGGGGGCAGTCCGTTAGCTTCGGTTCTACATGTGTGCCGTACGGTTTGCCGCCGGGCGGAACGTCGGGCAGTTACACTTGGACGAAATGCAGACATTAACCCGGAAGCAGTTATTTATTTGAACCGGTTATCCGATTATTTCTTTGCACTGGCTAGGACGGCTAATACACGGGCAGGGATTACTGATGTAGAATATATTCGCAGTAAAAAGGTGTTCCGGGACTAATATGACTAGCTATTACTCACCTATTACTTACATTATACCGCCTGAAGAGGATGACTGGCTCTTGAAGACGATCCTGCATAAACGGATGGATGTCTCACGTAAATTGTTGTCACGGCTTAAGCAAACAGAACAAGGCATTACCTTAAATGGTGAACGTGTCTATATCAGCGTACATGTTAAGGCAGGCGATATTGTACAGATTCGCATGGAAACAGAGACTTCAGATGATATTTTACCGCAACCGATTCCCTTTGAAATTCTATTTGAAGATGAGCATCTGCTCGTAGTAAACAAGGCAGCAGGGATCATCGTGCATCCCACACATGGACATTACACGGATACACTGGCTAACGGAGTAGTTCATTATTGGGCGCAAAAAAATGAACGCTTCCGCTTTCGACCCGTCCATCGTCTGGACCAGGAAACCTCCGGTGTGTTAATCATCGCCAAGAATCCATATAGCCATCAGCATATTTCTGAGCAGATGATTGCGGGTACAGTGGACAAACGTTATGCTGCATTTATTCATGGGGCTCCTTTGGAGCCTTTCGGCGATATTGACGGACCTATTGACCGTGATCCTGAGGAGCCGCATCGGCGTATCGTGACACCGGATGGTTATCCTTCTCTGACTCGATATGAGGTTAAAACCGTATATGCACAAGGTTCAAAAGTTGAACTGAAGCTGGAGAGTGGTCGTACTCATCAGATTCGGGTCCATATGACCTCTATCGGCTGTCCTTTGATTGGTGACAGCATGTATCGTCATGAACTGTATAATTTACAGGAATTGAGTTCAACTCAAAGTGAACAGTTGGATTCCGTTGCAGCACTAGATGCTTCCATCCCACGTCAAGCTCTGCATGCGGTACGTCTGACGTTCAAACACCCAGTGCTTCTGCAGGAAATGATCTTTGAAGCACCTTTGCCGCCTGATATGGCGGCTTTGGAGGAGATACTGGAGCAAGGCCCGAAAGCGAATTTGAGGTAAAAATAATATTCAGGCTATGAAGTAATGAAGGGGAACACTTCGTAAGCATAGACTTCTCCGGATTTCAACCGTGATTAGCGGTATAATGGAGAAATTCTTGCGACAACAGCGGCCGGAAGTCCAAACATTCCCCGAAACTACGAATTATTAGCCGACCATTAAAGGAGCACAACATGAGCAAACTAAAAGTATATCAATATCCAAAATGCAGCACCTGCCGCAGCGCAGTAAAATGGCTACAAGCTCAAGGTCATGAGCTAGAGCTTCAAAACATCGCAGAACAGCCGCCTACCGTTGAGGAGCTGCGTGAATTGCTGGCCAATAGCGGACTTGAACTGAAAAAGTTTTTTAATACAAGTGGTGAAGTCTATAAAGCATTGGGTCTTAAGGACAAAATGGCACAGCTTAGTGAGCAGGAGAAGCTTGAGCTGCTCGCGAGCCATGGTATGCTAAATAAACGTCCGATTGTCACTGATGGCGTTAAAGTTACGGTAGGCTTTAAAGAAGATCAATATGCTGAAGCTTGGACCAATACTTCCAAGGCATAAATCCTAAAGGGGATGTCCCAACAGTCATATCATGGCTGTTGAGGCATCCCTTTGCTGATAGGTTTATGCTTATTATTTTCAAAGGATAAGAATAAGCTCCCATATGTGTAACTTTATGATCCCTTATCAGATTAAGTATTTTCTGATAGAATACTCTTTGTGCAATAGTATGGACAAGTGCTTAATAACAATACAATGAACGATTAAGGGAGAGGTTTATACATGAGAGCAGAAACAACGGGCCGTGTAATGCTTGTAGATGGAATGGCTCTGCTGTTCCGGGCCTTTTATGCGACCTCTTATGGAGGATATATCCGCAAGACAAAAGCTGGATTGCCTACGAATGCAGTGTATGGTTTTTTACAGTATTTTTTCGATGCAGTAAGTACATTTGAGCCTTCTCACGTCGTATGCTGCTGGGATATGGGCAAAGGAACGTTCCGCACCGAGAAATACGATGGTTACAAATCGAATCGGATTGAAGCGCCGTTAGAGCTGATTCCACAGTTTGATCTAGTAAAAGATGTAGTAGCTGAGCTTGGGGTGCCGAATATTGGACTTGCTGGCTACGAAGCGGATGATTGCATTGGTACGCTGGCTTCTTGTTACAGTGAAAACTCTGAGGTATATATTTTGACGGGTGACCATGATATGCTTCAGCTCATTGATGAGAACGTTAAGGTCGTCATTATGAAAAAGGGACGCTCTAACTATAAAGTGTATGACCTTGCTGAATTGCTGGAGGAAAAGGGTCTAACCCCTAGACAGGTGATTGACCTGAAAGGCTTTATGGGCGATACCAGTGATAATTATCCCGGCGTAAAAGGGATTGGTGAGAAGACTGCGCTGAAGCTGCTGACCGAATACGGTACAGTTGAAGGTGTTATTGAGAATCTGCATCTACTTCCAAAAGGTGTGCGTACCAAAATCGAAGCAGATCTGGATATGCTGCATTTATCGCGAGAGCTAGCGGAAATTCGTTGCGACGTACCTGTGGTCTGCGGGCTGACGGAAGCCTTGTGGCAACTACAGCGGGAAACAGCTGCGCGCAAATTTCAAGAGCTGGAGTTCGGCAGCTTGATGCATTTGATCGCTGAGGTGCAGGACGAACGGGGAATTGTGCAGATTGAGTTAGGCGATTTAGGTTAAGGAGAGAGTTCTCTTCTTATAAGAAGACGAATAAACATAAAGGCAGGTCGAGGATATTTTCCTTGGCCTGCCTTTTTTATTGTCGAATCTCTGTATTATTTTATCTTTTAATGTCTTATTTTGACTAAATTTCAATTTAAGGTTTCTAATCCTAAAATTCTGTTTATTTAAAATCGGAAGGAAATATTTAGGTGATTATTTTCCATAGTAGGTGATGAGATGGAGATACTCTTGGTTACGCACAAGCTGCAGAAAATAGTAGAAAAGTATTGCACGCGGGCCATAGACGTAGTAAATGATTCAGAATTAGTACTAAGCAGTACCTTAGAGTTTTTACAGAACATTAAACCATCTGTAGATAGCATATTCATAACTGATGATGCATTATCTACGAGTATGGAACAGAACAGGAGTGATTTAAATAACCTTATCCGTTGGCTCATAGCTAACCAACAGTCAAATGTAAAGATTTTAATCCTCACCAGGGACATAAGGAAAGACATAGAAATGGAGAATCTCATCTCTAGATATCCGAATCTCCAAATAAAGACTTTCGAATACATACGTATTACACCAGGACTATTTCGTGAAGCTTTAGAGCAATTATCTGATACCAAACAGAAATTCAAACATGAGACAAAGCCTCACGAAAATAAGAATCATTCAAAGAATATCGACAAGAAAGGGTCATTTCTAGATCGTTTTAAACCAAAACCCAAAGCTCCACCTGAATTACAGGCCACGGATAGCCTTACTAGGGAACTTGATAAGGTTAGTCGCGGAATTAGTCGCATTGTGGCGATAACCGGTCATAGCGGGTGTGGAATCACTAGTACAACTATCAATGTGGCGAGTGAAGCAAGTAAACGAGGTCTGAGTGTATTGATCGTGGACCTGGATATCGAATATCGAAGTACAAATATGTATTTCAGCAGCTTTCATGAGCGTACCAAGCGGGATGAGGATATTAATGCTTCTCTCATTCGGACGCTAGCCAGACCTCAGGACTATTTGACCACGGCGTATCATTTAAAAGAAAATATGTGGCTGACGGGGCTTGGCTACAGTTTTTCCGATCGGAAATTAATGGAGCAATTTTATACCAGCTCTAAACTTGTCGGTCTGTTGTCCCTACTCCGGAACAAATTTAATTTAATCTTATTGGATCTGCCTATGAACTCCTTAGATCAATTTCGCGAAGCGTTAATTCATATTGACAGCTTTGGTTTGTGTATTCCTAATAATCTTTACGCTGTATTAAGCACTTTGAAGAATGTAGAAGAGTCGCTGGATAAGGAGAATGCAGCCTATTTGAATGCTAAATCTAAAGTCATTGTCACTAAATATAATGATCGTTCCAGATTTCAAGGCGATATTTTCACACCAGATAGGGTTAGTGCAGTTACGGCATCTGGCTTATTAGAAAGCTTTACATACGAAATGAAAGTAGCTGGACATGTCTCTTATGACACAGACTTCGATTCTCAGATCGAAACCGATGTGCCGCTTGTACATTCAAACAAAGACCATGAGCGGGCTTACGGAAATATACTTCTTAGATTACTGGAGGGGAGCAGTTAATGGATTTAAGTGGGCTTAAGAATGCGACACCCAATAAGCAAATGTTCAAACGGGTTGCAGCCTTGCTCTTTAGTATATTGATCATTGTGGTTTCTTATATGGTCATTACGAAAGCCAGCAAAGATGCCAGCGACGTGGTAGAAGTGCTACGAGTGAAGTCGAATGAGGGGATTCCGGCATTTGTAGTCATAACGGATTCTATGATTGAGAAATACAATATTATCAAAAAAGAATACACAGAGGATATGCTTTTGTCTGAGGATTTAGATTCAGTAAATGGCAAGCTTTCCGCCTATTATCTTCGAGGGAACAGCGTGCTTTACAAAGATCAGTTGCTGGATGAAAAACCGCAAAAGAATGAATGGCTCTATCAAGTGAATGAAAAGAACGAGGTGTTGACGCTTCCTTATAATTTTCTTGAGGTAGGTGGAGATATCTTGATGCCAGGAGACCGTGTTCGTATCCGTGTGTCTTATGAGGTTGAGGCGAAGGATGCCGCGGGTGGCAATCCCAACGCGATTTATTCCGAGTCAACGAATACGATCAAAAAAACAGAAGTGTTGTTTGAAAGCATTGTGGTGAAGGATATGCTCAACGCAAGCAGTCACTCCATCTACGAAGTCTATAAAGAAGTTCAGAAGCTAAACGAGGATAAAAAACAGAATGTCATGAAGAGCAAAGATTTCTTGAAGAACATTCAACCTAAAGCACTGCTTCTGGAGGGCACGAGTGCACAAATTAATAATTATGCCAAATACAAAGGTCTAAATGGAAATTCATTTCTGATCACCATACTTAGCAGAAAGAGTAGTGATGTCATCATTGACCAACTGCCTACTTTGGAGAAAGAGGTGGAATCGTGGATCGGAAACGAGGACTAGGAATCGACAGTATTTTTCAGAAAATATCCTCGAAGGATCTCGTCGGTGCTGAACTTCAGGAGAATAACCTGATTTACAGTGTGGTAGGCTTCATCCCTGCTTGTGATGGTGTAGATAATGCCATGCTAATAAGTAACTTAAGCTATCTGTTATCTCAAAAGGGCCTGAATACTTGTGTAGTTGACCTTAAAGTATTTTATCCAAACTTATATCAATTTCTAGATGTCCCTACTCAGAAGAAGGGTCAAGGATTAATTAAAGTGTTAAAAAGCGACAAGGTAGATTTCAGAGATGAATTACAACAGACCAAATATGAGAAGCTGTTCCTGTTATCACCTAGTCCACAGGATTTAATGGAGGAGTATTTTGACTTCGAGTTTGAGAATTTGGAGCGTGTTATTACTACACTTAAGCAAATGTTTGATATTGTGCTGATCGACATTCCCAACAACCCTCCATTGGAATTTTGTCTAGGTGCCATGAAATATTGTCACATCGGATTCTTTACGGCAACAGAGAGGATGGAAGCTACGATAAATATGGTGAAGCTGCTGGACTATGCCAAATCGGTTGGGATAAGTACGGCTAAGTTCACCAGCGTAGTGATGATGAATATCCAGCATATTGAATTCGACTATAAGGTTATGAAGGACATGGGTTTTAACATAGTCTCTGTCCTGCCACTTGTAAAGGATGCCGTAGTTCGTGCACATGAAGGCAGGCTATACATAAAAGATAACCCCCTAATCAATAAATATTTCAAAAAAGAGATCCAAAAACTAGCAGATCGGTTAGCGGATCAATAAAGGGGAGAGCGCACTTGCTGACACGTGGGAAAATTAGCGATATGCAGCAAAAGGTACTGCATCAGGTAGGTCCGAAGGAGAACATGGAGGATCTGACCACTAAATATACGACTATAAGCTTTGATGAGGCTTTGGAGTTATGTCAAAAGTATATTACTAAAGTAACAACACACGCTTATAGGCGGGAGAATGACCCAGCTCGAAAACGGGAAATGACGAAGGCATACATAAACGAATTTGTCGACGCACAGAAACCTTCGGTCGAGGGATATTATGATCTAGCAGAATTAAAAAATGCCCTAACGAATGAAATTACGCATTATGGACCTATCACCAAAGCCATGGAGGATCCCAGCATTGATGAAATTAGAGCCAATGGCCCTGATCAAATCTTTGTGGAGAGCGGCGGAAGAAGTCTACAGTGGGATCAACAGTTCACAGACCGTGATCATATGGAACGAATTATATCTAAGCTCATAGGTGTCTCCAAGGTACGACTGATTCCTAAGATCCCAATGGTAAATGCCAGAACAATTGAAGGGTATCGAGTGAATGCCACGCATGCGGAGATTTCACCGTATGATCAACCGGCTTTTGTAATTCGGAAGTTTAGTAAGAAAAGTATTGTTCCAAAAATGCTGATCGAGAATAAATCCTTCTCATCCAATATGTATAAGCTGTTGTCGTTGATTCCGAAATCAGATTTGTCTTGGATTACTGTGGGACCGACAGGAAGCGGAAAGACTACGTTAAATGAAATTCTTGTGAAGGAGATCAATCCTCTATCTAGGATTATTACCATTGAGAATCCTTCGGAGATGAGATTGGTCCAAAGAGAAGATAATAGCGAACACGGCAGAGTGATGAATGATGTTCTGCAATATGAATCGGTCCCTGATGATGATGACTCCAGCCCAGCAACGATGGAAAATTTGCTGATTAATGCAATGAGACAGTCGCCTCACTGGATTGGGCCAGGGGAGCTTCGAACACCCGGTGAATTTGCCACTGCACTTCGAGCCGCACAGACGGGACATTATTTCTTTTCCACACTTCATGCGGAGGGAGATAAGGAAGCAATCTTCAGATTTCTAACGGCTTATCTAATGGCTTCTAATGAGCCAGCGGAGCTTGCACTTCGGAATATTTGCAGTGCTGTGAAGTTCGTGATTTTTCAAGAGAAACTGGCAGATGGTACTCGTAAAGTGACCTCGATTTCAGAAATTTTGGGCTCGGATGGCTTGAATCCACTGATTAATCAGATTTACCGATTTGATTGTGATGACGTTATTGAAGAGATGATCGACGGTAAGAAGACGCTTAGAATAGTCGGCAGACATTTACGTGTTGGTAAGATCTCTGAGAAGGTACAGCAGCTTATGCTCAAGGCTGGAATTAAGAGAAGCAGATTTGAGTTCTTTACCAAGGATCCTTTGGAGAGCGAAACAGAGGTGTACGAATTCGATGAATACAACTTTAATCATTAGTCTACTTCTAGGTACGGCTGCATTTGTACTATTTAACGCCATTTTTGAGGTCAAGTATTTTCAAGGGTCTATAAGATATGTTCTCGACGTTATGGATACCCTCGCAGAGTACCTAGGCAAGTATAATACGAAGCGTTATGTCGACCGTATCAAGAAGGAACGAATCGTCAGGCAGAAGGAAAATATTTATGCGAAATACAATCGAATGGTAGAGGGCCTGATTTTGGATTTTAATATGCCATTTACCCTAGAGAGCTTTACCTCGATGTTGTGCATTTGTTTCGCAATTATAGCTTTGTTAGTAGTGCTGCTCATGAATAGTGTTACGCTTTCTGTTGTAATCACCATTTCAATCTTTGTATGCTTGTTCACCTTTTTTGTAATGCAGTCTAGAGCCATTCAGACGGAACGGCTGGAGAACATTATGGATGCCGAAGATGTAATTTGCCCACTGGCCCGTGAAGGTGTACTTGTTGCAATTAAAAAGGTGATGGAGAGCGAGGAATATATCAGTCCTAACCTTAGGCCATATTTCCAGCAGTTTATAGATAATTGCGATAATAACGGTTATTCCTTTAAGCAAGCCATTACGCTATTAAATAGACAGCTTGGCCCTAAATTCGATAATTTCACGAAAAAAGCGGTTGTCTTCGAATATAACGAGAGAAAAGGAATGGCAGACATTTTTCTCGATATTGTAGATGAAAATGCCGTGCTGCGCGAGATTAACTCCAAGAAGGAACGGATTTTCAGAAAGATGAATCGTGATTTTATGTTTAAGACAGGAATCATTGTGCTATTTTTCTTATATGCATTGACAGTAAAGGATTTCAGACAATTTATGTTAGTAAGTAATGTGGGGAAATTGATTAACACTGTTTTGATTAGTGTCATTTGTTTAAGCTTTGCACGGAGCCAGGTGCTCCAAGGAAACGTCGGTACGGGTGGTGAGCGCAGATGATATTCCTGGTAAAGCTTATTGCTATGCTCTCTATCCTGTATTTGATCAAGATTCTGTTGTATCCCTTTTTCAAACCGGTGAGCCGAAAACAGAAAAAGCGTGCACGTCATTATATGAAGCAGCGTAAAAATGCGGCGTTCCAAGAGAGGTTCAGCCAATATAAACGTAGGATTGCCAAGAAATATATTAAAGGGCTTTTAGGCAGTGCGGAAAGACTCAGATTCAAGAAAATCATTGATCGACTGGATCTTCAGAAGACCCCAGAGGAAATACGCACTGAACAATTGATGTACACGTTAGTTGCTATTGTGATCATGCTGCTGTTATGGAAGGTCAACATCCTGCTTGGCTGTGTCTCCGCCATTTTCATCATGCTGGGCTGGCTCTACCCTGTAGTGGAGCTGGAGAAGATTATTGATAAGAAGAACAAAAATATATCACTGGATTTCCCAGCCTTTTATAGTATGGTCTACTACCAATATACAAAGTCGGTCAATATTCATTTCTCGGATGTCCTAAAGGATTACATTCCAAGTGCCAATCCGGATATTGCGGAGGAGCTTGGTGTGATGCTCGACAATATTGATTACGGAGAGGAATTTGCTTTTAAGCAGCTGAAGAAACGAATTCCAATGCATTATGTGATCAAGTTCTGCGACATTATGGAGACTAGGCTTAAAGGGTACGATAATGTGTCTCAGATGGCGTATCTCAAGAATGAACTGGATGGCTTCAGAATCAGGGCATTGGAAGAAGAGCTGGAGACTAGGCAGCGAAGCAGTGCAAGAATCCAATTTCTACTTATTATAGTATTGGCTATTTATATCGTTATGTACTATCTATTTACCATTCTGAGTTCAATGAAGATGTTTCAATAAGTCAAATTTATTTATAGGGGGATACACGAATGAAAACAGATCTAAAGGGATTGCTAGTGGAGGAAAAAGGAGAAGTAGGCATCAAGCAAATCGCGATTACGGTCGGCGTTATCATTGTAATTGGCGTGGTAGTTACTTATTTGAAAGACGGCGCGCTAGTCGGATGGATAGATGATATCTGGACATTTTTATTTGAAGATTTGATTAAAAAGATGGTTAGCTAATTTGGGGTGAAAGCATAATGCAAGGGATAGCAAAGGCAGTACTACTTACCATCCTGACATCGGTTACGATTTTGCTGTTTGTGAATTTGGCTTTCTTTTTTCCATGGTATTTAACGCTAGTGACGGAGACCTATAGTGTCTCACAGATTGTAGCAGGAGATAACTACCTGAAGGAATCGTATTATGAGGATGCTATGGAGAGATTACAGGAGCGCCCTATTTACCGGGATAAGGCTGATGATATTTCCATTACAGTCACTAATGTGGATCAAGATGATGCAATTGGAAATGATGATGAAACCTCCTATTACGAATGGAATGAAATGAACAAACCGTATCGGCAAAGAGGTGAACCGCTTACAGTCGAGATTAAGGCTGTTTATCCCTTTTCTATTACTTTATGGGGAAAGAAGCTCGAGCGTGAAATCCCGGTCCAATTCTCTATGTCAACAACGGGGCTGAAGCATTATAAGGATCTGGACTACTATATGGATTGATAGGAATGACTTTGAATGAGAAATCTTGCAATAGGGATATTAGCGATCATTCTGGTTTCGATTGCTGTAGAGCCTTTGGTAGAGATGGGGATTGTATTTCGAGAAAAGGTAGTGCTGAGCACTGCGATCTCTAATGCTTGCCGTGCAGCCAAGGATCGGAGCTTGGAGTATGAACTGCTTCGTGGACTAGATGCAAAAATTAACGAGGAGAGGTTCAAGGAATACTTCTCTGATGCTTTCGAGAGTGCGCTCAATGTATCGGAGCAAAGCCGTGATGATAATACACTCACATTTACATCTAATGATGGAAGATACAATGATTTTACCGTAAGTTTAGATTTTTCTGATGAAGAAAATATGGAGACCGGACAACAGGTATCCGAAGTAGATGTAAAGGCGCAAGCGACCTATAAGTTTAAGACTAGATATTTAAAGCTCGCTGAAGAAGCAGAAAGAGATGTGGGTTATCAATTAATTAGTGAAAGAAATTATATTCTCTCCGTTAAGAATTGATGAAAGGAACTATCGGCATGGACTATATCATGGTGACTCTTCAAACGGATACTGCTCAACGAATTGATCTGAAAGTTCCAGGGTTTGTAGTGATAGAAGATTTGCTAAATATGCTAACAGATTCCCTGAATTTAAAGAAGAGCAATGACCTCAAGCTTCAAGCTGAGCCGCTAGGCAGAATATTAAATAATAATAAAACCTTGGATCAAGAAGGTGTAGCCCATGGCGCACTCCTCACACTTATCTGAGAAGGGGTGATGAAATGAATGGTAACCTGCAAAATGGCGGATTAATTGTGAAAGCTGGAGAAGCGATCTTTATTACGGATATTAAGAATTATTCAGGAACTTATTCCTTGGACAGAGAGAATGCTCAAGCGGAGCCGATTCATTACGAGGGTTTGTTCTGGTTCATGAATGAGGCTGGCCACTCTCTATATTACAGTGATCAGTTAAAGGGTGATGTGCTCTGCAAGCTAGATATTGTAAAGCAGCAGGTAGAGGTCTTGTTAGATAAGCCCTGTTATCAGCTTCGGCGATGTGAAGATTGGATCTACTATATTCACGAAGAGGACCATCGATTGTATCGCTGTGCTACTAATGGGAAACACGATATGAAGTTGATCGATGAGTATGTAGAGAGCTTTCTCTTGTATGAAGGGCAAATCTACTATGCTACGTCAAGTGGGATTAAGCGGAGCACAAAATCCGGTGAGGATAGAGAAAGGATTAGTGAATTGACTACAAGTTCACTGGTCCGAATAGGAAATAAGCTATGTTTTCCAGATCCTAAGAATAGACATTGCTTGACGCTGCTTGATGTGGAGAGTCAAAAGGTAACTATTGTAGACAACATGGATGTCCTTAGTATGAGCACGGATGGCAGATATCTTTATTGTGCTAATCGGTTAAACGGTAACAGTATTTATCGAGTAGACCCAGTGCATGGGGGCAGTATTCGGATATGTGGAGAGAACGCTGATTTCTTGCATGTTCTGGACAATGACCTTTATTTTTGCAGTGGTCGTGAATGGCATCGAATCTCGCTATTTGGTGGAGAGGCGGAGACAATAACCTTTACAGGAAGGTAGATCTAATGAGCTATGAATTCAGTCGTCAGCCCCGTTTCCTACCAGATATGCCCCGGGGAGAAATGGATGTTCCTAATCCACCCATGATCAATGAGAAACCAGAAATCTCTTGGTTCGGAATATTACTTCCACCAATCGTGATGTTGATTATTACCGTATTAATTGCGATGACTTCACAGTCCATTTACTTATTGATCTCGGTTGCAACTACAGTGATGACCTTAATCGGTTCTCTTACAGGAGCGACAACGCAGATTAGAAAATATAAACGGAAAAAGAAGGAGCGAGAAGAGAAGTATCTCCAATTTATAACCGATGTGCGCAGTGAATTATCCATTGCTCGCGAACAACAGATTAAGGCTATGAATGAAATGAGTCCGGAGCCAGCGGAATGTGTGCAGAGGATTATGCGGAGAGATAACAAGCTATGGGAAAAAACGCCTTCCCATAATGATTTTTTGGCTCTGCGGATCGGAGTGGGCAGTGCACCGCTGGAACTGCATATCAATTACACTAAGCAGGCTATCATCCTTGAAACGGACCCGCTTTTGATGGAGCCGCAGAGATTGGCTATGGAATTCGAAAAGGTCTCGAATGTTCCCATAACGGTTAATCTGGTAACCTCCGAAATATGCGGAATTGCCGGTGAAAGCGATAAGACAGCCGAACTTATAAAGCTGATGCTGCTTCAGCTTGTGACTCATCATGGTTATGACGATGTTAGAGTTATTGTTCTTGCCGCGGAGGATGAGCTGGAGAAATGGGATTGGCTTAAATTTGTACCCCATCTATGGGATGACGGCTTCAATATCAGATTTCTCTTATGTGGTAAGGCCATTGCCCATCAGACCTTGTCCGAGATTTATGGCGCTTTGAAGGAGAGAGAGATGAAGTCTTTGGTTGGCGGGGTATTGCCGCATTATCTCTTTATTGTAGAAGATACTTCTTTGCTTGAGAATGAGCTGATCAGTAAATATTTGTACAACGGCAGTGCACAAATTGGGGTATCTACCCTTTTTATCGCCAAGAATTCTGCCTATTTGCCCATGAACTGTAAAACGGTTATTCATTTGAACGGAAAAAGCGGTGAAATGGCCAATCGATTAACCGGAGAGAAGATCGTGTTTACTCCGGACCAGACAGAAATAAAGGACTTGGACCTGGTGGCGAGAAAGCTTGCGCCGCTTCGTATCAAAAATTCAAGTGCTAATTTCTCGCTTCCATCCTCCATCACGCTGATGGAAATGCTGCAGAACGAAAAGGTATCTGAAGTAAATGTAATGCTGAACTGGACCCGTAACAAAACCTATATGGGTATGAGCGTTCCTATAGGGGTGAGGGCTGGTGGAGAAGCTTTACATCTGGATATGCATGAGACGGGGTTTGGACCCCATGGTCTTGTAGCCGGGACGACGGGTTCCGGAAAAAGTGAACTGCTGCAGAGCATTATCGTCTCTCAAGCCATTCATTATCACCCCCATGATATTGCCTTTGTGCTCATCGATTATAAAGGGGGAGGCATGGCAGATGTATTCAAGGGAATGCCTCATCTGGTCGGTACCATTACGAACTTGGATGGGAATCAAACGACGAGAGCCCTCCTATCTATTAAAAGTGAGCTCATGCGGCGTCAACGTGTTTTCTCAGAATATGGCGTGAATAATATTGATAAATACCAGAAATTATTTTATAGCAACAATATCAAAGGTGATATGCCGGCTATTCCCCATCTGATTATGATTGCGGATGAGTTCGCGGAGCTGAAGCAGGATCAACCTGATTTCATGAAAGAGTTGGTGAGCACAGCGCGTGTTGGCCGAAGTCTTGGTGTTCATTTAATTCTTGCCACCCAGAAGCCTGCTGGTGTAGTGGATGACCAGATATGGAGCAACTCGAAATTCAAAATATGTCTGAAGGTACAGGATGAAGCGGATAGTAAGGATGTTATTAAACGTCCAGATGCCGCCATGATAAAGGAGCCGGGACGAGCGTATATACAGGTCGGAAATGATGAGATCTTTGAGTTATTCCAGTCTGCTTATTCCGGTGCTGATTATGATCCCAAGGGTGAACTGCAGAGACAGGAGAACAAGCCCAAACGAATCTACAAAGTGGCCCTGAATGGTAGAAGCGAGCAGATCTTTCCGCTGGAGGAAGAGAAAATCGCCAAAAACGATTCTACTTCCCAACTGCATGCCATGGTTGAATACATTACGGAGACCGCCAAGCAATATGGGATTTCTCCAATAAAAGGACCTTGGTTGCCGCCGTTGCCTGAACTAGTCTACCTGAATTCATTACTGACGAATAGCTTTGCAAATAATAGCTGGCCTCAGCAGCAGAAGCTGCTCAGTGTGCCGGTAGGAATTATGGATGATCCAAGAAAACAGAAACAGGAAACGGTGGAGATTGATTTTGCATCTGAAGGGAATCTGTTTGTCTATGGAACGCCGGGTACAGGTAAAACCGTGTTCCTCAAAACATTATGTATATCGCTGGCTCTGATGTATCCACCGGATGACGTCAACATCTACATTATGGATTTTGGCGGTAGCTCTCTCAAAGCTATGGAGAAGCTTCCTCATGTCGGTGGGGTTATGACACTGGAGCAAGAAGAAAAGATTGACCAGTTTATGCGTTTTGTGTTCAGGGTCATGGAGGAACGAAGAACGTTATTTGAAGCTACCGGTAGTGAGGGATTCAGTGATTATCGTAAAAGTGGACGAAAACTGCCAGCATTGGTAATTATGGTCGACAACTACTTCGCATTATCAGAGACTTACGAAGACTTTGACGCACAAATGGTGCTGCTGGCTCGTGAAGGCTTTAAGTACGGTATCTATATGGTAGCTACAGCTACCAATAGTGCTCTGGTCAGATATAAATTTTCGGTCAACTTTAAGATGGCGGTTAGCTTCCAAATGACGGAGAAAAGTGAATATGAAGGAATTGTAGGAAGAACAGAAGGCTTGGAACCGGTAAAGGTTGCAGGCAGAGGATTAGTACGGGGCAAGCCGCCTTTAGAATTCCAGACTTCGCTTCCTGAATATGAACATACCGCCACGGAGCTCTTATTGGAGAGAATGGAAGCTTTGAATCTTAGCGGAGCAGCTCCAATTCCGATGATGCCTTCTACCATTGACCTGAGAGCACTCAATAAGGATACAGAGATATTAGCAATAGGCTTGGCCAACAATGATTTACAGCCCGTGTTTGTAGACCTTCTCGCAACACCAGTGCTGATGGTAACGGGAGAGGCTATGTCAGGCAAGAGCACTTTACTTGTATCGTGGATGAAGCTGCTGAGTGATAAACAGGATCTTGAGGTATATGCGCTGGATTCATCCGCTATGGGCATTTATGAACTGATGAAGCAGCCTTTCGTAACGGATATAGCGAACGTGGATGATCTGGATGATTTCATTGATGGGATCACGGATAAATTGGAATCTAGACGCAACGAGCTTTTCTCTTGCAGGATGTCCGGCGGTGATGTTGGTGCGCTGATGAAACAGTGGAAGCAAATGATCTTTGTCATTGATCGCCTAAGTGAATTTACGAGTGGAGACATGTACATGCTGCATGAGCTGATTGAGCGGATTGTGAAGCAAGAACGCGGCATGAAGGTAGCTGTTCTAGCGGCAGACAATACAAGTGATCTTACCTCTAATTGGGATTCTTTGGGCAAGACCATAAGAGAAGAGCAGACCGGGATCTTGCTGGGTAGAATGAAAGAACAAAATCTGTACAATGTGTCTTTACCTTATGGAACCCAGGAGAAGAGTGGGGAGCAAGGCGATGGCTATCTCATTGTAAAGAACAAATACACGGGACTAAGATGCGCTGTGTTGAGCAAGGACAACTGAGTTGCTGCGGGGATGGGAGTTTAAGATGGAGGTGCAGAGATGTCAGTTAGTCCATCAGAAATTAGGGGAAAGGCTTCACAGATCCATAGACTAGCCAATGAAGTGAATAGTACTTCAAAAAAACTGCAAAGCGAGTACACACAATCGTCTAGTTACTGGACTGGCACAGCTTCTAAAGCGTTTCAAAGTGAATACTATGCGCTGGACCACGAGATAAAGGCCCTGCTTAGAACGCTAGATAGGCTTGGAAGTGGAGTTCAAAGAGTGGCTTCAGAAGTGAGCCGTGCCGAACAGGAAAGAGAAGAGAAGCGAAGACTGGCAGAGAAAGCAGCACAAGAGGTACTGAAACAAAAACAATTGGAAAAACAAAAGCAAAGCCAAAAGTAATGACGAGAACAAAGATTAATGCTTTGAAAGGAGGTGAATAAAATGGCGGGAAACAATCTTACATTTAATCCGGATCAGGCACTAGGAGTAGCTAAGTCTATTAAGACTAAAGCAAGTAATGCGGATACACTTATCAAACAATTGCAGACTGAAATTCATGCGGTTAGCGGTTGGTGGCAAGGGGAATCACAAACAGCGTTTGTACAACAATTCGACGGACTTATGCCTAGTTTTAAAGAGCTTGTTCTCTGTGTAGAGAATATCAGTAAGAACCTAACGCAAATCGCTAACATCAAGCAACAAGCCGAGCAAGAAATGGCAAGTAAACTGCGCGGAAAATAATGCAGGTATACATAACAAGGCAGATCTTAAACTGTCTGCCTTGTTAGTAGATTTTAATTGGAATGAAATGATTTTTCTTGGGGGGATCTGTAAGTGAAGCTGACTGAACAACAATACATAAAGCTGGTATCCGTTGTAGAAGTAGCAGATGGGCTTGAGCTAACGGATAGTCTAGCCTTTGCTGGTGCAGCAGCCTATGCCTATAAAAATGAGCATGACGATAGATTAATTATCTTTACATATAAAGGCGAAGATTGGCTCGCTGATCTGCAGTCTCTGCTAAGCGGCCAAAGCAGCATGCCGGAGGAAGCCTCAAAATTTGCAATGAAGAACAAAGGAAAGGGAGACTGCCTAGTTACTGGTTATTCCATGGGTGGAGCGTTAGCTCTTTATGCAGCATCGGTTAATGAGGGGATTGGTGGTGTAGTATTCGACGCACCGGGGATCGCAAACATTCTGTCCGCTAAGCAAAATGAAAAGCTTCAGGTTAAAAATATTGTGGCCTACAACAGTCTAGTATCCGCCTTAGGCAAACATAACGAAGAGATTGTATTTGCTAAATCGGGTCTAGAAGGAACAGAATTCATGATCCCTGATTCCCTTTGGCAGCGCTATACCTTTGATTCCAAGGGGAATGTGATTACAGGTGATAAAGGGAATACCTATGCCTTGTTGTCCAAGATTAATACGCTAACAGAAGATCATACGCCTGTTTTTGATGCTGTGATGAGCGGATTTGGAGATACAGTCGGACTAACCGAACGTGCATCTGATCATTTGGGGTATGTGATATTTACCTTAATGGATCAGCTGGATGTAGGGAAAGTGCGAGGTGCAATGATAGAAATCGCCCACAAATATGATCGAATGTTGGATGCAAAGTTCAGTGAGTGGAGAACTGAAATCAATCATATTCCGGAATCCTTCTTATTTGATGATATTCGTGCGAAGTTCGAACATTTATCCGAAGCAGCCATGCTAGAGGCGGCGAAAACGGCAGAGGAGCTAAATGAAATCACACAAGCTGTCTTATCCATCCTTCTGATTTGCAGTCCGGTGGGGGATCAGCTGATGGACCACGTAGAGGAATGGTTGGATAAGCTGATAAATGCCCTCATGGAGCGTATGGAAAAACTAACCAGCCAAATGACGGCGCACCTTGATAAGGTGGTTGAAACGTACATGAATCAAATGTTCAAATATCCAGAATTGAAGCTGGATTTTGAATTCTAAGGGAGTTAATAGGATGTCATCATAAAGGAGTGAAGCCGGCATGAAAATTTTTTTTACAAGGAAGGTGTGGACTCTGATGTTGATATTATCAATGTTCAGCTTTATGGGCTGTGCCTCTAAAGATGAGAAAGCGGAAACGAAAATCTTAAGTTCTTTGCAGGAAAAGTATGGTGAGGAATTTGTTCTTGATGGTATAGGCGGCAGCTGGGGAACGATGAACAACAATACTTTGAAGGCGATTGTTCGACCGAAGCATGACGCGACCCTAAAAGTTCCTGTTGAAATCACTAAGGATCTGAAAAAGGTATATGACAAATATCTAAATCAGGCAGTAGCCAAAAATGCAGAACAGCCGATTCAAGAACTAGCAAAAAGAATTTGGCCAGACAGTAAGCTGATCATAGCTAACGATACAGGGTTAACCTACCCTGAACATTCAGATACTGGAATGTCATACAAGGAGTTTTTGGATCATTATCCGATGAACACACAACTAGTTAAAGTTTATTTGAATGCAGATGATTATATGGACGCTAAGGGAAACATGAATTCGCAAGCTGAATCCGAACATTATCTCAGCTTTGCTAATCAGCTTGCGGATAATCAATACATTAATTCTCTAATTTCGATTATTTATCTCACACCAGAGGCTTACGAGAAATTTGAGGAAGCTAAAAAATCAAAAGATACCGTAGATAATTTTTATAGTGACGAAGAGAAAAAGTCAGGCGTTCTAAGTGTGGTGACCAGAGTTGGATACACCCTTGGAATGGATGGTGAAGTTGAAGAGTCCCCCGAGAAAATTCTGGGTTTTATTGAGACCTGGAAAGAAAAAAGAGTGAAGAGCTTGGAGCAGAGAGGAGGACTATAATGGCCGATACTCTTACAGAAGTAGAACTGAAGCAAATTTCGCAGCTCGTTTATTTAGATATATTGGATTCGCAGGGAGTAGATACCAAGCTTTCTGATCAATACAAAAATAATGGCGATAAAATTGCACTCAGCGATGTAATCAAATACTATTCTTCACCCGAGGGTATGCAGAAATTAAAAGAACGTTATCCCAGTGATCTTAACGGAGAAAAAGAATACGAGCAATGGAGTCATCTGCTGCAGCAGATGAATACACCCAAATATCAGAATTGGGAAATCTCCAATGTGGTCTCCAATAATAAGCAAGAGGAATCAGGCTTTGTTGCTTTCACTGTCGATACCCAAACAGGAGAAAAAGTTGCAGCTTTTCGGGGTAGTGAACCCATAGATAACCCACTTTACCGCAATGACTGGAAAAATAACGGCACTACGGCGTATTCCACCGAAGCTATTCAGCAAGCGGAAGCCAGAGAATACATGGAAAGCTTTAAGACCGACGGCAGTTATGATTTATATTTGACCGGGCACTCGCTCGGCGGCAACCTGGCCTTATATTCTTCCTTTATTTTGCCGGAGGATCTGCGTAAATATCTCGTTTCGGCTTCAACCTTCAATGCTCCGGGATTTAATGGAGATGTGCTAGATAAGTTCAAATCGAATATCGATGAAATGAATGAAAACGGAAAAATCAAAGAATTCAGAAATAAAAATGACATTGTTCCGGCCTTGTTTAGAAATCCTTCATCGGGTATTTATATTGATACTAAATCAGAAGGGGAGGCCGGTCTGGCTCATCACTCTCTATTCTCACTGAAGATCGATGAGAACAATGAAACCTTTCAACGTTCTGAATCTCAGACCCGGGCCTTGGTCCCTAACCTCGTGCATAATATTACGGTTGGTTTGGAGGTCGTCCCTGATGTTCTGAAGGTGAGTATGGTTGAAGGGGTATTCAAAGTATTAGATGGAGAAGTGGATCTTCGGCCCTTAGCGTTAGCGGGAATAGCAGTAGTAGGGTTATTAATGGTAACTGTAGGGCCTGTTGCCGTTGTTACGGCAGCCGTTACTGCAGCATTAGCCGTGTTAGTTAGCACTATAAAAGCACTAGTTGCGCTTTATGTGATCGGTTTTGTCATTGACAGTGTGATTCCTTGGATTGAGCAAAAGGTAGAGGACATCAAGGAGAGAGTGGTTTCCTTCTATAATCAAAGTGTTGAATTTATAACGAACATGGTTACAGAAGCTGTTCGAGTGACTAATTTGATCGGTGATAAAATTGTGGAATTTGCACAAAAAGTGAGACATGCAGTATCCGACTTTATGACCAAACTAAAAGATGGTTTCAATCAGTTTGTGGATAACACCATTCAATATGTAAAAGCTCAAAAGGAATATTGGATTAGTGTAAAAGATAAAGCCATGAAGAAAATGGGCGATATATTCCAAAGTGTAAAATCTAAAATCAAGAAAACCAAGGATGAATTTATCGCTGGCGTCCGCACGATTAAAGATTCAGCGATCAGCAAAATCAAATCAACCATAACAAAAACCATTATGAAGATTGCAGTTGCATCTGCTAGTGTTATTCAAGGCGCCAGGATCTTGGCGAATATGGATAAACTGGAGAGTCTGCAGAAAAGTCTGGTGCGTAAGGAAGAAAACATTGCTGAAGCTGTCGAGAGGATATTGTCCCTAGCTTCTGGAGTAAGTTCCAACGTGGGCGGAGCATACAGTGAATCTTATGTTCAAGCCCAATTAAGAGAAGTTCAGCGTTTAAGCAATGAAGTCCGAATACAGAAAAGTCGTGTAACAACAGCGATAAACAGTAAAACCGCAGGCCTAAGATACACCGTAACAAAATATCGGGAAATCGAATCCAAGATTGTTGCAGCAGCCCGTGCAAGTACTAACACTATGTACCTGAACTAAGAGATGACGTAGTGAGAGGGTGAAGCGATGAGAGCATTGCCGCTTAAATGGTTTGAGGCAAAGGACTGTAACAATGTTGTTAACTCTCAGGCTATGGGTGAGATTTGAATTGGATTCCTAAAGTTAAAGGTAACTAAATGGAGAGGAGCAGTTAAATGAAAAAATTAATGAGTTCGCTGGTAGTCTTGCTAATGGTAACCCTGTTTTCTTCGAGTTTTATTAGTCTCGCAGCAAGTCTTCCATTGAGGGTAGTAGTAAATGGAGAAAAAGTTATTTTTCCAGATGCACAGCCTTTTATCGATGCTCAGCAAAGAGTCCAGCTTCCGGTTCGCTTTATAAGTGAAGCACTTGGAGCTAAGGTCTTATGGGACAGTAAGGCTAAAAAAGCCACAATCTCGCTTGAAGGCAAAACAATGGGTGTCTATATCGGGAAAAAAAGTTATGAGCTAAATGGAAAAACGAAACAAATGGATACGGCTGCACTATTTAAACAATCAAGAACGTTTGTCCCGCTGAGATTTGTATATGAAGGACTCGGCGTAAACGTGAAATGGGATGATGCCGTGAAGACGGTTTACATCACTACTCCGGGTAATGAGCCTCCTCCAAGCAGCAGCAAGCCTTCAACAGAGCCTAAAGAGGCGACTGTCCATGGATTTAAGATTCCGTATACAGAAATGGGACCGAATAGTGATCCAGCTTATGTATCAGCATCGAAAATGGTAGTTTATGAGACAGTGGACCCAGAACCCGACCAAATCATTATGCAATTTAGCATTAGTTTTACAAAGGTAGGCACAGATCCAGTTCAAGCTATGAATGAAGCAGAAGCCATTCTTCGCCAAAAAATTGAGGGCAATGTTGTTGATTCCATCATGAATTATGTCCGAACCAAAAAGCAAAGAAGTGATGCATTGCCGCTTAAGTGGTTTGAGGCAAAGGAGTTTAAAATTTTTGTTAATTCTCAGGCTATGGGCGAGATTGGAATTGGATTGCAAAAAAAGTAAACGATAATCAGATCATTTATGGAATAGGTGACTAAATGAAAAAATCATTATGGTTTAGCTTTATCATTATAATCATTCAAACGCTTGTTACTTCTGTTGTCTCAGCAGAGGCGGGTGATAATATTCCAACAACAACAGCAGAAGTTATTAAACATATCAATGAGGATATGGAAAATTTATATGGTGAGGCTAATTATTATCCTATCCAATCGGGATTCGGTGCGTTAAGAACAGACTTGTTGCAAAAAAACATGGATTCAAAAACATTTAATTTTGATATGGTTTATGGACAAAGCCATGGACCGGTGTTGACCTATAAAAACAATATGTATGCCTATTCTGGATATACAGTTACTGGGGATTCCGTATCTACAGAAGGAGCCCCTTGGTATGCCGGGTGGAGTGGTACCCAAATTCAGAATTTTAACATGATTAAGGAACCATGGTTAAAAGCTGCTTTACTAGGAATTCAAAGAAATGATTTTGATAGATATACCAATACGAACAACGAATATCTACTGAAATCCAAAGGCACTTTTGAACAATCTATTATTACGGGATTAAATGAGAATTATGCAGGGAAATTGTATGAGAAATTTATGTACAACAATCAAAACAGCAATTTCAAAGACAAACCTGTGTATACAAGGGATGCAACCCCGTCTAAAGGTGGACAATGGATAGATTATGTTCACGTCCTACAGCCCCCTACATATCTTTCGTGGGGATCAGGCAGGATTTACATTCAAGGATCGGATGGAAATATTACTTACTTAGGTATTCCTATCGCTCCGTTTATTTTGCAGGCAAATGACCTATCCCCTCATTTCGAAACCATGCCGACCGGCGCAGTAGCGGGACAAGAGGTAACCGTCGGGATCAGACTGAGATCTAGCTTCGCTATCGAGAAAACGACAGATTACGCATGGAAGATCACGAGTAACGGAAAGGAAATCCCTGTAAGATACCACGGTCATGCGTCAACATTAGCAGGTGAAATTACGCTTGCGGCTAATACGGCGGACAAGATTCTTTACGCGACATTTACAATGCCTGAGGAAGATATATACATCCAGTTTAATCTGAATAGGCAGAAGTCACCTAAGGAAGTCATGTACGGAAATAATGAGCTTTACGGATGGATTAAGAAGGTCAACGCGATGCCAACAACCAAAGGCTCCTTTGATCTGGATTACAATGTGTTATCGAGAAAAGTGAAATTCGGGTTAGCAGATGGCGCAGCAATTAAGGCCGTTTTACAGCCGCCATATGCTGATTTCACTTGGAGTGGAAATGCTACCGGTGCTTTGGAAGTAACCAATAATTCGGATGCTATCTATCGCTATTTCCAAGTGAAGAATAATCCGGTGGTTGACGAGGCTGCCAGTACAATCATTAGACAACCCGACATTATAGCTAGTTTGCAGCGCCCTGATTTTGGCGATGATCCGGTTAACGGCAAATGGTATAGTAATCCGGCTCCGTACTCTCCTAATCAAAGGTCGGGCAATATCAGTTTCCAGGGTACCGTGAGCAGAAATTATACGCGTGATTATCAGGTTTGCAGCACCAGTAAGAACGCAGAAGGCCAAGATGTTGAATCTTGTCAAACGTATACGGAGAGTGGAACCACTTCGGCTCCATTTACACCTGGGCAAGATGTCAAAACCATTCGTACTTATATTTATAACGGTCTCGAACAAATCGCACCGAAGCTATACAAGAATTCAATAGACAAGAATAAGGCAGATTCTTTAATCAGAGAGCTCCTCTGGACAAGTGAGCCTTCCCCTTATAATGTAATCCGCTGGATGGCTCATGAAGATGAGAATAAGGACCTGAAGGAATGGACGAAGGTAAGGGGGAAATTCGAGCGGATCTTTACACAGCAGGCCAGTGCAGACATTGGCTGGAAGGTTGAGAATAGCATGGCTAAAGCTTATAAGAAAGCCAGAGATACCGCTAAAAAAATGCTGAATAACAAATCTGATTACGATAATGCCGTGTTTGCAACCGATAAACAGCTGCAAGGATATGATTATCCGATTAAGTCGGGATATTATTTTAACCCTGTTGGAACCTATTCCTTTACACTGGAGACGGTTACGTTTAAGGACACAGATAAAGACACGAAGGACCATAAGGAGCTTGTTGAGGACCTTACGAATTCTTTCCGCTATGAAACGGATCTTATGTATATCAATAACGATAAGGTTGCGGTTAATCTCCGGAATGAACCCCTGAGCAAAAGCGGCAATAACTTTGCAAGAAAGCCAGCAGCTTTATCTGTCGAGGATAACACGGGCGTTAATAACGCGAAATTACTTACGGTTGAGAATAGCTTTACTAAAGAGGTGGAAGAAATTCCATATTCCCAGAATAGAGAAGAGGATGAAGGCACCCATGAATTCTGGAAGAATATACTAGAGGGTTATTCACAATCTAGTACACTGGGAAGCTTCAGCAATTTCAAATACCGTGAATATGTGGGCTTGAATCAGCATATGTACAAGATCACAGAGAAGTCTACGGTGACCATTACGATCAACAAAGACAAACTTCCTGTCTATACTACAGCTGAAATGCCAGACGGCAAGTATTATGTCAAGGCTTGGCTGGCGGATGTGGAGCTGTCTAAGAGTAGCAATGCTTACAAATCTTTAGGCAAGCTGGTCGGCATTAAGCCGCTGGATCAGATTGAGGTTACGGTAAAAGGCTCCATGTTCGACGACTTGAATAACTAAATGACAGCACCCTCCATGCAAAGATGCATGGAGGGTGCTTTGTTAAAAGATAAGAACGTATAAGTTTTACACTATACATTATCCTTAGCTTTCTCTCTTAAACACCTTTTGCGTCCTTATAAGGACGCAAAAGGTGTTTATACTTGTTGTGATAGCGCTTCATTCGACGTATAATTAGGGCTGGTGATTGCTTTTTTTAATGATATTATTCATTTGTGTATGGGTAGCGTATCAATTTCTAACTAGAGAAAGGGAGATAATTGCTGTGAAGCTATTGGGAGCGATTGAAGCAGGCGGAACAAAGTTTGTATGTGGGATTGGTTATGAGGACGGTACCATTGTTGACCGAGTTAGCTTTCCGACAACAACACCGGAAGAAACGATGGGACTAGTAATAGACTATTTTAAAGAGAAAAATGTAGAAGCATTCGGAATCGGATCTTTTGGACCGATTGATCCCGTACTGGACAGCCCTACTTATGGTTACATAACAACGACACCAAAACCCCACTGGGGACAATATAATCTGGTAGGCACAATGGCTGAACAATTTAACGTTCCGATCGGCTTTGACACGGATGTGAATGGTGCAGCGCTTGCGGAGAGTAAATGGGGAGCGGCTAAAGGTCTGGACAGCTGTCTTTACATAACGGTTGGGACAGGGATTGGAGCAGGAGCGGTTGTTGGCGGCCAGATGGTTCATGGATTGTCACATCCTGAGATGGGACATATTCTAGTTCGTAGACATCCAGAGGATACGTTTGAGGGTTACTGCCCTTATCATGGCGATTGTCTTGAAGGATTAGCCGCAGGTCCTGGGATCGGCAAACGCTGGGGACAACCGGCTGGAGAGCTACCAGTGGACCATCCGGCATGGGAGATGGAAGCTCACTATCTTGCCCATGCACTCATGAACTATGTGCTGATTCTGTCTCCTCAAAAAATCGTAATGGGCGGTGGTGTTATGAAGCAAAGCCACCTATTCCCGTTAATTCGTACTAAGCTGCAAGAGTTATTGAGCGGATATGTTCAACATCCATCGCTTAATGTCGACATCGATAATTATGTTGTCTCACCAGGTCTTGGAGACAATGCAGGGCTTGCTGGAGCGATTGGATTGGCTACATTAGCTCTAGCTAGAAGCTAGTATAAAAAGACATTGACTGTTCGGTAATATATGGTATTGTAGGATCTAACAGTATAGCATTTAATGAGGGAGCACCTCTTTCGCGTTTATCGTGAGAGTGGTGCTTTTTTGCGTTCGGGGTCTGATTGCGAAAGGATTTGTTCGCTCCGAAGGAAGCTCTTCCCGGAAGGTTATTGTGCTTGCTGTAAGTTGAGAAAGGTAGGGATGAATATGCAAATTGTATTTATGAACCGTTTATCCAGAATATCTGAAGTGGATCAAGAGGTGTACGCCCAGCTGTGGATTGGAGAGGAAGAGGGGATCTGGAGTCTGGGCTGGCGTGATTTTTCAGGAGGGGAGAATTACATTGAGAATTTATGGTATGAAGGTGGATCTTGGAATGAAATGCTCTGTGTGTACAGGCATGAGCTAGCGGTGAAGATGGGAGATGGCTATCGACCCTTAATCGATGGGATATTCCACGAGGAGGATAGTCTTAGCGGACGTAATCAGGAGCAGCTGAAGCTTCAATATTACAGTGAACATTATGGGAATGAAGCCATTTATGAAGAGTTATGTGCTTGGCGCCGTGGTAAGGCTTCGAGTGAACGGAAGGCACCCTATATTCTCGCCAGCAATCGTCTATTGCGCTTGTTAAGTACATTTCTACCGCATACGCCAGAGGAACTGATGCAAATTCCGGGTGTAGGAGAAGGCAAGGTAGCACAGTTTGGGGCCGATTGGCTGGCTATAACTACTGCGGTGGCAAGGGAACATTCCTTCCCTCTAAATTGGGTATATGAAGTAATTGAAGAGGAGTCTTTCGTATCTTGGCTTTATAAACAGAAAGAGGTCAAATATAAGAAGCAGCTAGAACGACTTCGCTTGCGGAGGATTATGTTACAGGGGATCGAGAATGGATTGGGCTTGGAACAGCTTAAGGTGAACAGTGGAGTGAACCGGCGTGAACTGATTGAAGCGGTAGAGGAGCTAGAAAGAGAGGGTTATTCCGTCGAGAAGCTGATCCATGTAGAGCTTGGCAATATGCCGCAGCATGAGCAGGATGCGATATGGAATGCCTATGAGGAGCTTGGAGACCTTTTCCTAAAACCGGTGTTACATAAGGTGTATGGTGACGATTTTTCCGCTGCTGAAGGATTGGATATTTATTATGAGCGTCTGCGATTGATCCGCATCCGTTTCCGCCGGGAGCAAACGCATAAAGTGGGCATGGCGACCAGTTTTTAAATTCGCGCATACCAAAAAGACGAAGGCTTCCTTATACCTTTCGGTTACAGGGCCTTCGTCTTGCTTATTCGTCCGGTTCGTTTCATAGCCATTCCTTCTTGCGGAAAACATACAGCATCCCACAGCCTAACGTCAACATAACACCTATAACGCCATAATAGCCATATTTTGTATGAAGCTCAGGCATATGATCAAAGTTCATACCGTAGATTCCGGTAATTACGGTCAGGGGCATGAATATTGTTGTGATCGCAGTAAACACTCTCATAATTTCATTCGCACGGTTGGCGATACTGGATTGGTATGCCTCTCGTAAGTTGCCCATGAGATCGCGATATGTCTCAAAGGTTTCAGATATTTTAACCGCATTTTCATAAATGTCGCTAAAATATTTCTGCAGCTGATCATCAATCAGACGGAGGTCTTTTTTATTTAGGGTATTGATTACTTCTTTTTGTGGCCCCAGCATTTTCTTCAACCATAGAATTTCACTTCGCAGACCGATAATTTCACTGAGATGTGACTTTTTGGTATGCATGAGAATATCTTCTTCCAGCTTCTCAATCCGAGCTTCAATTCGGTCGCCGACGGAGAAATAGTTATCCACGACAAGGTCAATTAGTAAGTAAAGGAACATATCCGGTTCACTTACTTCTTGCTCCCAGAGCATAGGCTTCAGGATTCGTAGTTCATTGATCTTTTGCTTCGTGACAGTGATGATGTAATGTCTTCCAAGGAATACATTGAGCGCCCGTAGGAAAATTTCTTCATCGTCAAAGCGGATGCTATTTACAACTATAAAGTAGTGACTTTCGTATATTTCGATCTTCGGACGCTGATCCTCTTCGCTAAGGCAATCCTCAACAGCAAGATCATGTAGGTTGAATAAGGGCTGAAGCAGCTCCAAATCCTCAACATCGGCGTCAATCCAATAGAACCCTTCCGTTGGGGGTGTTAGTGTTTCATCAATTTCATCAATAGGTGTAAAAACCCCTGCATTCACCAGCCGGATTTTCATCTGATTTCACTCCTCCTATCCCCAGGTCTTCACTAGGGACTGCTAAATTAAGCACAGAGAAAAAAATCAGCTTGGCCGGGCGTTACAATCAATACATAGGGCCAAATGACGTTTCGAGGGCATGAAGAAGAACTGCTCCCGCCGCCGGCAAGCTGATGATTATCCTGTGTGGTTGCTCATTCTGTACACATATTTGCGAGCTCGGGTCGCCTTCCATTCTTCTTCTCACCTCTTCTTTTCGTTCAGGTATGAAATACTTGTCTAGTATAACAACGGAGTATGCCTCTTTCAAGCAAATTTATTGTGATTTTGAGGCTTCTTCAGCATTGTATGGACTTGACGAAAAGGAGGTTCATGATTTAAAGTGAATTTTAAAGTAATTTAATTGAATACAGCTAAATCTTATCAAGAGCAGGTGGAGGGACTAGCCCTATGAAACCCGGCAACCGGCGTGTAAACGCACGGTGCTAATTCTTGCGGAATTTCTGCAGACGTCTAATCGTCTTCAGGAATATTCTGGCAGATGAGAGAGGCGCATATGACTGTAGATATGACCTTTCTCGATTTCCGAGGAAGGTCTTTTTATTGTTCAGCAAGCCGCAGTGCGGCAAAACAACTAAATTCAGCTAAGGAGTGGAAAGACAATGCCAATTAAAATTCCCGACAGTTTACCGGCGAAAGAAGTACTATCCGGAGAAAATATTTTTGTGATGGACGAAAGTCAGGCTTTCCATCAGGATATCCGTCCACTACGGATTGCTATTCTGAACCTCATGCCGACTAAAGAGACGACAGAGACTCAATTGCTGCGTTTAATTGGAAATTCGCCACTACAAGTTGATGTTACTTTATTGCATCCGCGTTCCCATATTTCCAAGAATACTTCTGCGGAACATTTGAAGAGCTTTTACAAAACCTTTGACGAGATCAGCCACCGCCGTTTGGATGGTTTAATCGTAACAGGTGCTCCTGTAGAACAAATGGAGTTCGAGGAAGTATCGTATTGGGAAGAGCTGAAAGAGATTTTTGAATGGAGCAAGGACAATGTGACTTCAACTATGCATATTTGTTGGGCGGCACAGGCAGGCTTATATCATCATTTTGGTGTTCGTAAAGTGGCATTGCCTGAGAAATGTTTTGGCGTCTTCCCTCATACGATTAATCAAAATAACATTAAACTGTTGCGCGGCTTTGACGAGGTGTTCCATGTACCACACTCTCGTCATACCGATGTCTCCCGTGAAGATATTGAGAATAATCCAGATCTGCAGATTCTGGCGGAATCCGAAGAAGCTGGTATGTATCTAGTGGCTACAAACGACGGAAAACAAATATTTGTGACCGGACATTCCGAATATGATCCTCTATCCTTGAAATGGGAATATGACCGTGATGTGTCTAGAGGGATGGAGATGGCTTTGCCGAAACATTACTTCCCTAAAGATGATCCAGAACGTACACCTCCAGCAGTATGGCGTGCGCATGCCAATTTATTATTCTCTAACTGGCTCAATTACTATGTATATCAAGAAACGCCTTATGATATCGACCCGATTGTTTATTAATAATAACGCTACAATATAAATTAGGAGGCATTAATCATGGATGACAAACTTAGGATTGAAAGTAGACTGGCTCAAATAGGTTCTCAAGAAGATCCAGCCACTGGAGCAATTAATTTTCCAATTTATAATGCAACGGCATTTCGTCATCCAAAACTCGGTCAGAGCACAGGGTTTGATTATAGCCGCACCAAGAGTCCGACCCGTTCAGTACTTGAGAATGCAGCTGCGGAACTGGAATCTGGAGATGCAGGATTTGCTTGTAGCTCAGGGATGGCAGCGATACAAACGGTGCTTACCTTGTTCGCTCAAGGCGACCATTTGATCGTTTCGCTGGATCTTTACGGCGGTACCTATCGTTTGTTGGAACGGATTATGTCCAAGTTTGGAATCACTGCTTCTTATGTAGACACGAATGATTTGGATGCACTGGAAGCTTCACGTCGTCCAAATACGAAAGCTGTATTTATTGAAACGCCAACGAATCCACTTATGATGATCACGGATATTGAAGCTGTATGCACTTGGGCACGTCACCATGGGTTACTTAGCATTGTAGATAATACCCTGCTGACTCCATTCTTCCAACGGCCTATAGAATTAGGTGCGGATATTGTAGTTCATAGCGCTACTAAGTATTTGGGTGGTCATAATGATGTACTGGCAGGCCTAATTGTATCCAAGGGTGTAGAATTATCAGCTGAAATAGCTATTCTACATAACTCTATTGGAGCTGTACTTGGACCAACGGACAGTTATCAGTTGATGAGAGGCTTGAAGACATTGGCGCTGCGTATGGAGCGTCATGAGAGCAATGCACTAGCGATTGCTCGATACTTATTAGAGCATCCAGCGGTTGCGGAAGTGTTCCATCCAGGATTGCCGGATCATCCAGGACATGAAATCCAGAATCGCCAATCTTCAGGCAATACCGGTATTTTTTCTTTCAAATTAAAAGATGCCAGATACGTGGAGCCGCTTCTTCGTCATATTCGTCTGATTGCATTCGCAGAGAGCCTTGGCGGCGTAGAGTCACTTATGACTTATCCGGCTGTACAAACGCATGCTGATATTCCAGTGGAGATTCGAAATGCTGTGGGGGTAGATGACCGATTGCTGCGTTTCTCCGTCGGTATTGAACATGCAGAGGATTTGATTGCTGATCTTGGCCACGCCCTGGAAGCTGCTAAGACAGAAATTGACCCCGAGTAACAGCAAGAGATGTTCACTCAAGCGTTAGTGGAAAAATAGAGGATAACTAGCAGTATCGCTAAGTGCGATGCTGCTTTTCTTCTGGATGGGAATTTGCGAAGAATGTAAAAGCATTTTTCAAGCTGTTCAGATTGTGATACGATGAGGAAATGAACTGTTCAATTGTATGAGAAAGGGTTGTCATCTTGAAAAAGAGACAACGTTTTTTCTTCCTGTAATTTTGTGATTCTATCATACCCCTAAGGGTTTAGAAGGAGGATGCGAACGATGAGTGCGATAGATCTTATTTTGGACAAAGCCCTACGGGGTGAACGTCTTCAATTGGAAGATACCATCCGACTGTTCGAGAGCAACGAAATTGAGAAAATGGGTGCAGCTGCAAACACCATAATGGAACGCTGGCATCCAGACCCGATGGCCACGTTTGTAATTGGTCGTAATATTAACTATACGAATGTATGTGATGTCTACTGTCGTTTCTGCGCATTTTATCGCAGACCGGGCTCTGATGAGGGATATGTACTGCCGGATGAGACGATTTACCAAAAAATTGCTGAGACTATCGCTGTAAATGGTACAGAAATACTGATGCAAGGCGGTACGAACCCAAATCTTCCTTTCAGCTATTATACCGATATACTTCGCGGAATTAAGCAACGTTTTCCTGAGATTACAATGCATTCCTTCTCTCCTGCTGAGATTATGAAGATGAAAGAAGTATCTGGATTATCGCTCGAAGAAGTTGTGCGTGAAATCCATGCTGCTGGCCTGGATTCATTACCAGGTGGGGGAGCGGAAATTCTCGATGATCGTACACGCCGCAAGATCAGCCGACTTAAAGGCTCATGGCGCGAGTGGATGGACGTAATGCAGACAGCGCATAAGATCGGTATGAATACGACAGCTACGATGGTCATTGGACTTGGTGAGAGTATGGAAGAACGGGCACTGCACTTACTTCGTGTGCGTGAGGCTCAGGACGAGTGTATTGCCAACAAATACGATTCAGAGGGTTTCTTGGCCTTTATCTCTTGGACATTCCAACCGGACAATACCAACCTGAAGCTGGATAGACAAACGCCTGAGGAATACCTGAAGACGGTAGCCATTAGTCGCCTTGTTCTGGACAACATTAAGAACTTCCAATCCTCTTGGGTAACAATGGGACCAGAGGTCGGCAAGCTTTCCCTTCAATATGGCTGCAACGATTTCGGCAGTACAATGATTGAAGAAAACGTAGTATCTTCTGCGGGTGCGACCTACAAGGTCAACATCGAGTCGATTACTCAATTGATCCGCGAAGCAGGCAAAATCCCGGCACAGCGGAATACACGCTACGATATTCTGCGCGTGTTCGATGACCCGAATGCGAAAATTGCTAATGATTTCATCATGCAGAACTAATATATAAATCAATTTAACGCTTGTTGCTCGTTAATCCGTTTAGTGGATGATTGAGCAGCAAGCGTTTTTTTTTGTAAGGTTAAGATTTAGATCGTTAGCCAGCCTCATTGCAGAAGATGGCTGAATCTTCCCTAGTTATGTCTTCTGCGCAATCGAAGCTTGGTGTTGGGTACGCCTTGAAAATGAAGGTTAGGGATCTGTGAACATAAATTCATTATATTATTACATTTCTGTATACACATTATTATCCAAAAGTGATATCATAATCATATCAAAAGAATATCTTATGGGGGTGCTTTTTATGAAGGAGAAAACGCTTCGTCCTATCAGCGGATTTTGGGTTATTGCATTGATTGCAGTTTGTTTGGGGGGTGGAATTTACGGTGCTGTTCAGGAGTATGTCGCAGTATCGGTCATTCTATTCGTTGTAGCGGTAGTGTTAAGTACAAGTATTACGGTTGTACAACCTAATAAGTCAGTTGTAGTTACCTTTTTTGGTAAATATATTGGGACTATCGCAACGAGTGGATTGTTTGCAGTCATTCCGTTCAGCGTTCGTAAGACGGTTTCCCTACGCGTTCGTAACTTTAACAGTGTGAAGCTTAAGGTCAATGATGTCGAAGGTAATCCGATTGAAATTGCTGCAGTAATCGTCTTCAAGGTGATTAACTCCGCTAAAGCCCTCTTTGATGTAGATAAATACATGGCTTTCGTAGAGATTCAGAGTGAAACGGCGCTGCGTCATGTAGCCAGTAAATACCCTTATGATAACTTCAATGAATCTGGGATGTCCCTGCGTGCCAATGCAGATGAAATTGCTAAAGAGTTAGCGACTGAGCTTCAAGAGCGCTTGTCCTTATCTGGCGTAGAAGTCATTGAAGCCCGGCTTACACATTTGGCTTATTCAACAGAAATCGCCAGCACCATGTTGCAGCGGCAGCAAGCTTCTGCCATTCTATCTGCTCGTCAAATTATTGTTGAAGGTGCAGTTGGCATGGTCGATATGGCAATTAAACAGCTTAAAGAGAGTGGTGTAGTGGAGCTTGACGAAGAACGTAAAGCGGCCATGATCAATAATCTGATGGTGGCGATCGTGTCGGAGCGCGGAGCGAGTCCGGTCATTAACGCCGGCTCGTTGTATTAAGGCGGTGCATCATGGCGGCCAAGAAAAGCTTTCCATTGCGGATCGATCCGGATCTGCATGAGGCGTTGGAACGTTGGGCGGGAGAGGAATTTCGCAGTGTAAACGGACATATCGAATACTTGCTGCGTGAGTCTTTGAAACGTGCAGGCCGCTTACCTGAAAGGAAACGCCGAGAAGAGTAGCCTGTTAAGGACAGTTCTAGCGCAGTTGCCCGGATATAGAACTGTCTGTGTAGGTGACTGTTTCTGCGGTTTACAAAATTTTGCCCCCTCTACAGACTTGACTGTCAGAGAGGACAGATTTATAATTACTCCATAATTCACGTTAACAGCTTTGACAAAGATATGAATGGATTGTTCTGGACCGTATCAGAGAGAGGGAACATGGGCTGTAATTTCCTCCGGTATCCTACTATCGATTTACCCCTTTGTAGCTGCGGTTATGAATTCCCTGAAATGGGATAGTAAGAACCGCCGGTTCATGGTCGTTATTCCATGCTTACGAAGGATTCTGACTCGATTCTGCTTTAAGAGCGGATTGAGAGAATCGAATTTGGGTGGAACCACGGGTGCAATCGCTCGTCCCTTTGCGGGACGGGCGTTTTTTGTATGCGTGGATATTTCCGTTTCGAAAAATTTAAAATTGTTGTTTGGCTTAAGGAAATGAAGGAGGAAATTAAAATGGTAAGTATTAAACTTCCGGACGGCTCTGTTCGGGAATACGCAGAAGGTAGTAATATTGATGATGTAGCGGCTTCTATTAGTAGTGGACTTCGCAAGAATGCGGTGGCAGGGAAATTGAATGGTATTGTCGTGGATCTGTCCACTCTGCTTGAGGAAGGCGCTTTGATAGAAATCGTAACTTTGGATTCACCTGAAGGCTTGGAAGTTATGCGTCACAGTACGGCCCACTTGATGGCACAAGCTGTAAGACGTTTGTATGGAACAAAGGAAGTTAAGCTTGGTGTAGGTCCAGTTATCGAAGATGGCTTCTACTACGATATGGATTTGGAACATCCGCTTAATCCTGAGGATCTGCTAAAGATTGAAAAAGAAATGGATCGCATTATCTCTGAGAACCTTCCAATTGTACGTAAGGAAGTTAGCCGTAAGGAAGCGCTCCAAATATTCGGTGAGCTAGGTGATCCTTACAAACTTGAACTAATCGAAGCATTGCCTGAAGATAGTGTAATTTCGATCTATGAACAAGGCGAATTCTTCGACTTGTGCCGTGGACCACACTTACCGTCAACTTCTAAGATCAAAGTCTTTAAATTGATGAATGTAGCTGGTGCTTACTGGCGCGGCGATAGCAAGAATAAAATGCTTCAGCGCGTATACGGGACAGCTTGGATCAAAAAAGCACAGCTCGATGAGCATCTTCGTCTGCTTGAAGAAGCGAAGAAACGCGACCACCGTAAGCTGGGTAAAGAGCTTGAAATCTTTACATTTAATCAATTGGTAGGTCAAGGCTTGCCGATCTGGCTGCCTAAGGGTGCTAAACTGCGCAGTATTCTGGAACGTTACATTGTGGATTTGGAAGCAAGTCTAGGATACCAGCATGTATATACTCCGGTTCTCGGTAATGTTGAACTATATAAAACTTCTGGACACTGGGAGCACTATCAAGAGGACATGTTCCCTAAAATGACTATTGATAATGAAGAGTTTGTTCTTCGTCCAATGAACTGCCCGCATCACATGATGATTTATAAGAGCTCGATGCACAGCTACCGCGATCTGCCGATCCGTATTGCTGAGCTTGGTATCCAGCACCGTTATGAAATGTCAGGCGCATTGACTGGCTTACACCGTGTACGTTCGATGACTCTTAATGACTCCCATATTTTCTGCCGTCTGGACCAAATTAAAGGCGAGTTTATTCGTGTAATCGAGTTGATTAAACAGGTTTACAGTGACTTTGGTATTAATGACTACCGTTTCCGGTTGTCGTATCGTGATCCTAAGGATACTGAGAAATATTACGCGAATGACGAAATGTGGGAAACTGCACAGCGAATGCTGCGTGAAGTTGTAGAAGAAGCTGGTCTTCCATTCTACGAAGCAGAAGGCGAAGCTGCCTTCTACGGTCCAAAGCTGGATGTTCAGATTAAGACTGTATTAGGCAAAGAAGAAACGCTCTCCACTGTACAGATCGACTTCTTGCTGCCTGAACGCTTTGAACTTGAATATATCGGCGACGATGGTCAGAAACACCGTCCAGTCGTTCTGCACCGTGGTATTTTAGGGACTATGGAGCGCTTTGTTGCTTTCTTGTTAGAGAACTTTGCGGGATCACTGCCGCTTTGGTTGTCTCCACAGCAAGTTAAAGTTATTCCAGTATCCACTGCCTTCGACGATTATGCTAAGGAAGTTACGGACAAGCTGCGCCGTCGTGGGATCTCTGCTGAGCCAGATCTGCGCAATGAGAAGCTGGGTTATAAGATCCGTGAAGCACAGCTCGAGAAGCTGCCATACATGTTCGTAGTCGGCGAGAATGAAATGAATGCTCAGACAGTTTCCATCCGCAAACGTGGGGAAGGCGATATTGGAGCTAAGCCGCTTCAAGAAGTCATTGAGCTGCTGTCTCAGGAAATTGCAGACCGTGTAATCTCCTAATGACTTGAAATCATTCACACTAAAAGCACGTTAATAATGACCTCTGTCATATGCCCATGAGGATCTGGAAATGGATCCTCATGTATAAAATTTTGTGAATCGGGAAACCTTCGCTAATAAGGGGGAGGTTTATCACATGAACAAAATGGGTATATTTCAGAGGTTTTGGTGTCTTTTCGTCACAATAGTCCTACTGCTGACTGCTGCGGGTATTATTCCTGAATCCAAGCATCAAGCGGTTGTGGCCAATGGGACAGAAGACACGTTACAGCACACAGATATTAGCAAATTACCAACGAGCGAGTTGCAGCATACTCAGGCAAATGTTGTTTCTATGAAAACCAAAGAACAGCAAGCTATTCTCACCACTGGCCGTGCTACCTTGTTCTCAAATGAGCCGCATTCCAGTATACCAATCGTTCCTGCGACAACAAAAAATAAACCAGAAGCTACAAAGTCACCACAGAGCACTAAAGCTCCGATTACCAAAGGGAGTGGGGGCAAAGGCTCTTCAAAATCGCCGAATTCTGTTCCTGTAGCTGCACCAGCTCCTGATCAGATCATCACTTCAATGAAGGTGATGGCGACGGGTTATACTGCGGGTTATGAATCTACGGGTAAAACGTCTAAACATCCCGAATACGGAATCACCTATTCAGGTGTGAAAGTACGTAGAGATAAGAATACAGTCTCGACCATTGCTGCTGACCCTAAGGTAATCCCGTTAGGGAGTATACTTTATATACCAGGTTATGGATACGGCATCGTTGCTGATACAGGATCTGCCATTAAAGGGCGGAAGATTGATTTGTATTTTGCTACTACGAAGCAAGTATATAAGGAATGGGGCAAAAAATCAGTTGTAGTTCAGCTCATTAAGCGAGGAAACGGTACATGTACAGAAGTGATGCTGAAGAAGCTTACTCAGGCGATTGAGACCTATAATGCTGTACCGCAATCCCTGCTGGAAGAATCCATTTAAGATATAGCGGTTAAACTTCAATGAATTTGGTGGATTGAACTTAATTTCACTTGGTCATGCATAATAGTGACATCACCTTGCCATAATACGGACTGGGGCAGAGCATTAGCCTCATCCGAGATGTTCTCTTAGTAAGCATTATCTATGCTGCATAAGGGATAAGGGAGGTGAATTCCGTGGCTAATAATAAAAAATCTAAAGTTCAAGAAAATTACAAAACACCGAATGAAAAATACAATGCTGAGTTTGCTGTTGAAAATGACGGCGCTACTAAGCAAAGTGGAAATACTTCTAAACCAGCTCAGAAACCGCAACAATAATGCGCTTCTGAAGCAGAAGACTGTTGAATAAAGAGACTGTCCCAGATCAGTTTATAACTGAGGGACGGTCTTTTTTCATATTTATAGTACTAAATAGAATAATATCCCAATCGTCTCCGTCTAGAGACTGAGTGGAAGTTCCTTCTCTCGCCGCTGTTTATGAGTGCTTCCTTCCTGTAGACTAAGGCTATAAGATTGAAGAAGAGAGCGTTCCACTAATTTAAAGGGGAAATGGAATATGAAAAGAAGGTTCACAAGTCAGATTTTTGGCGGCTTGATCCTGATAGGGATTGGAGCCATGTTTCTACTTAGACAATTGGGTTACACCGATTTTAGCTTAGGTTATTTGATCTCAAATTATTGGCCTGTTATTTTGATCCTCATGGGGATGAAGCAACTTCTGGGTACGGGCGACGAACATCAAAAAGGTGGATCTTCACCTATCGGCGGTTTATTCTTTCTGGCGATCGGAGTGTTCTTCCTCGGACGAAATTTGGACTGGTTCGATATCTCAGCCGGGGATTTTTTCAAAATGTTTATTCCAATCATGTTGATTGGCGGCGGTCTTTATGTAATTTTCAAACCACGAGGTTCAGGTTCTGTACCACCGGTGCCGCCTGCTCCACCATCACCACCTGATTACTTTCCTCCAGGAAAAAGCTCACTGGATGTAGAACCGCCAAAGCCGCTGGATTCCACATTAGATGAACAATTCGAGCAGAAATTCGGCAAACCTTCTGGTCAGCGAGACTGGAATATCAATCTTCAAAAAGATGAAGAAGACGACGAGGACGAAACGGGAGCTTATAAATCCACCGCAGAATCACGTTGGCAGGAGAAACAGGAGCGCCATGAGCGCAGACGTCAGGAACGTCATGAGCGTCACGCTAGAAGACATGGGGAATGGCATGAGGAGTTCCATGAGGTAAAGGGTAGCAAGGAGTCGACCAATCGCTCTGCTTTTATCGGGGATGTCCACATGGGGCGCGAGCATTTCCAACTGAAGAACACGAATGTCTCGCAGTTTATAGGTGATACTGTCTTGGATCTGACGAACGCACAAATTGCTTATGGCGAGACGAAAATTAATATTTCCGCTTTTATCGGCGATATCAAGGTATACATTCCGAATGATATGGATCTTGGGATCTCAGTGAACAGCAGTTCTTTTATCGGTGATATGGAAGTACTGGATCAATCACGTAGTGGATTTATGAGCAGTGTGCAATGCAAAACACCTTATTATAAAGAAGCGGGCAAAAAAGTCCGCATTAACGTAAGTGCTTTTATAGGTGACATTAAAGTTAAAACGGTGGGTTAGATGGGAACAATCTTCAGTAATACCAAATGGTTGTTGTTGTTTTACTTTTTGCTCACTGGAGCCGTTAGCGCCGGGTTGATGTATGCAGGCACTTGCCTTGGGTATATCGAAGTAATGGATTATCGCATGTGGCTATATTTATGTCTTGGAATCGTGTTGTTCACTGTTGTAATCGGCTATATGGCAGGTCAGCGCATTCAGCGGCGGATTGATCATCTGGATCTAAATATGCTGCAGGTGGCAAAAGGGAATCTGTCCGTACGTATGCCAGAGAGTGATGATCAGTCTTTTGCGAGAGTATACCATGAATTTAATGTCATGATGGATACGGTTGAGAACAAGATGCAGCTTCTTCAGCGTTTGGGTGAACAAGAGGTTATTGAGAAGGAACAGGCAGCGGAGAGTGCGGTGTTGGAGGAAAGAAGGCGTATGGCCCGGGATTTGCACGATACGGTGAGCCAACAGCTTTTTGCCATCCATATGTCGGCTTCTTCGCTGCCTAAAGTGCTGAAGGTCAATGAAGCTCAAGGTCAATTAGTAATGGATCAGTTAATTGCCATGTCACAGATGGCACAAAAGCAGATGAGAGCGCTCATTGCACAGTTGCGACCGGTGGAGCTGGAAGGCAGGAATCTTTTCGAAGCACTGGAAAAATGGTTCCCTGATTATTGCCGCCAGAACGGCTTAAAAGGAATGAAGGAGCTTGAACTGCAAGGAGAATTGTCTGAAGCCATTGAACATCAGCTGTTCCTGATTATTCAGGAGGCAATGGCGAATATTGTGAAGCATGCTGAGGCTAGACTGGTGAGTCTATCGCTGCGTGAAGGGGCTAGACAGGTTGTTCTGAGTATTAGTGACGACGGTCAAGGCTTTGAACATATACAGCAAAAACAGGGTTCCTACGGTCTTACCACCATGCGCGAACGTGCGGAGAAACTGGGTGGACAAGTGGAGATCATTAGCCGTAAGGGTGCGGGAACGACCATACGCGTACATATCCCTAAGTTTGTACAAGGGAATGCTGAGTCAGAGAGAACAAGAGCATTAGGAACAGATACAGAGGACGAGGAGGAATAGAGCATGAGTGTCATAAGAGTGTTGCTCGTAGATGATCACGATATGGTACGGATGGGTCTTAAAACATATCTGATGCTGGAGCCGACGTTTGAGGTTATAGGTGAAGCAGCGAATGGACAAGAAGCGCTGGAGATGCTGCGTGCTGGCGGACATGAAGGCTTACCCGATCTCGTGCTAATGGATCTGATGATGCCTGTGATGAATGGTGTGGAGACTACTCGTGCAGTGCTGTCAGAATTTCCTGGTCTCAAAATCGTTATCTTGACCAGCTTCCTAGAGGATGATCTCGTCGTGGATGCTATCGAAGCTGGAGCAGTCAGCTATGTGCTCAAAACCGTGTCAGCAGAGGAGCTGATCTATGCACTGCAAGGCGCATTCCGTGGTATGCCAGTCATGACTGGTGATGTATCGCAAGCATTGACGCGTGGCATACGCCAGCGTACCGTACAAGGCGATTCCTCCGGTTTGACGGAGCGTGAGAAAGAAGTCCTGCTGCTCATTGCTGAGGGGAAGACCAATAAGGACATCGGCGAGGAACTACATATCAGCATCAAGACAGTGAAGACGCATGTCAGCAACCTGCTGATGAAATGCGAGCTGGATGATCGAACCCAGTTGGCAATTTATGCTCATCGGAAGGGTTGGGCTCAGGGGTAGGGATTGGTGTTTAAGATGATTTGGAGTAGTTTATGGGACTTAAAAGTAAGTTATAGGGAAAACTTCCCTTTAGACTTGAGTTTTACGCTTGTATACAGGATTATAGGGAAATCCTCCGTATAAATTTCTTGTTTTTCTCATAAATAACTATAATGCTGAGAATTATAGGGAGGTATTCCCTTTAAATCTTGATTTCTTGTGATTTTTGGTTAATTATAGGGAGTTTTTCCCTATAACTATTGATCGTTGTTTGTTCTTTGTTCATGGACTTCGTTCATGGACGTCGTTCTAGGGTTTTGTTCTAGGTTGTATGTTGGAAGTTCGGGCCGCGTTGTTTTCCGCGCCCGAGCTTCTTTTTTACTTCCCTGCTTAGGGAATGGGTATCAGAGCGGAAAGTTTACGTCCGCCTTTGAAATCATGTTCCACCCGCAGGGTCAATTCATAGGAACATGATTTCAAGAGCGGTGTAGCCTGAAACCCAGTCCCGCCCTACAGCGGTTTGTCTTCTGATACCTAATCCCGTCTATTCGCCTATATCTTTTATCTCCGCTTAAATTGTTTTTAATGTGACCTTAAGGTTTAAAGTACAAAATAAGAAACAAGAAAACAAATTAATCCTTGTCGGGCGACAGGATGCAGGAGGTAAATAAACATGGACGATAACAAAAACAACTTTAATCGTGACAATGGACCAGCACCAGATCGGGATTGGGACAATAATAACCATAATAGCAATAATAATCAGTCATCCGAATCCGGATCATCATACTACTATTCTTATGGACCATTTAAATCATTGAACAAAGATGAAAGTAACGTTGACGGAAGTGCTCAGCATTACAACCGGATGGAGCCGGAGCGGGTCGAGATTACACCTCCACAGCCTGTAAAACAACTTCCATATAACAGTTCATATCGCAGTACAGGCTTCGATGGTAATGGTGGTGGAAGAGGTGGAAACGGCGGAGGCGGTTCTGAAGGTGGCGGTGGCTGGCAGTTTAATAAAAAACCAAAAAGCTCAATGAAAACAATATTTGTTTCCTTCTTAGCGGGTATGGTCGTTCTCTCAGGTTCTATGTTCATGGCAGATCGAGGCAACTGGTTCACAGGAGATGCAGCTTCAACCATTGCGAGCTCAGAATCGAATGGAACGGCGAAGACGACGAATGAGAGTGCTAGTACTACACCTAATACTACAACTACATCATTGGTGAAAGGATCTCGTGATGTGACTGGCGTAGTGGATGCGGTTGGACCAGCAGTCGTCAAAATTGAGACGCTAGTGAAGTCCGGTTCACGTAATGGAAGTTCATCCAGTCCGAATTTGAGTGATCCGTTTTCTCAATTCTTTTTCGGAGATCAATATGGCAGCAATGGTTCTTCACAAAATGAGCAGGACTCGAAGTCAGGTTCAAACTCCTCATCGCAGCTTATCCCTTATGGAATTGGAACAGGCTTCATTTATGAGAAATCTGGATATATTTTGACGAATCAGCATGTCATTGAAAATGCCGATGTCATCCAAGTTACAGTGGATGGGGTGACGAAACCATACGAAGCGAAATTGCTAGGTTCCAGCAAAGATCTGGATTTGGCCGTTCTGAAGATTGAAGGAGACAGTGATTTCCCTACAGTTGCCCTGGGAGATTCGGATAGTCTGAAAGTAGGTTCAGAAGTGGTTGCTATCGGTAACCCACAAGGCTTCGACCATACAGTAACCTCTGGTGTTCTTAGTGCAAAAGGACGCAGCATCGATATTAATGAAGAAGATGGTAGTGGAACACGCAACTACAAGAACTTGCTGCAAACTGACGCTTCTATTAACCCAGGTAACTCTGGTGGTCCGCTGCTTAATATGAATGGACAGGTAATTGGTATGAATGTAGCCGTTAGTACGGATTCCCAAGGGATTGGTTTTGCTATCGCTGTGAACACGATAAAAGAAGTCGTAGATAAACTGGAAGCGAACCAAGCGATTCCAAAAGAACCCGTTCCATTTATTGGTGCAACACTTATGACGATTACGGATGAAGTTGCTAAGCAAATGGGCACAGATATTAAAGAAGGATCTGTCGTTGCAGATATTATCTTTAAATCACCAGCGTATGCCGCTGATTTGCGCCCTTACGATATCATTACAGGTGCAAATGGAACGCAATATGCAACAAACCAAGATCTGATCGCTTTCATTCAAACGTTAAAAGTCGGTGACAAAGTAACGCTGAATGTGGTGCGTGATGGTAAAAAGCTGGATCTCTCCGTTACAATCGGCAACAAAAATGATTTTGATACAACGACTACTGGGCAAAGTCAGCAACGATAACACCGGACGGTGAATCACGCGGAAGGGGCAACCCTTCCGTTTTTGTCTAATCATGGTATGACTGCTACAATATAAATAAACAGAAACAATGGGGGCTGCTTGATGCGACCGAATATTCTAATCATTGATGATGATGAAAAAATTATTTCCATGCTTCGCCGAGGACTAGCTTTTGAAGGTTACGATGTAAAGACTGCGGTGAATGGAGCGGATGGGTTACGAGCAATCCTGAGCAGTGATCCGGATGTGGTGATTCTGGATGTTATGATGCCTCAGGTGGATGGATTTGAAGTCTGTCGTCGTTTGCGTGAAGGAGGCAGTAATGTGCCTGTTCTAATGCTTACAGCCAAGGATGAAATTGAGCATCGTGTGAAAGGGCTTGATCTGGGTGCGGACGATTATCTAGTTAAACCATTTGCGCTGGAAGAATTACTTGCACGTGTACGAGCATTACTACGACGTAAGAGTGAACAAAATGGCGGCAGTGAGCAAGCGGTTACTTATGAGGATATTACCTTAGATGTAGATTCACGGGAGGTTACACGCGCCGGTAAAAGACTGGAACTGACAGCGAAGGAATTTGAGCTGCTGCATCTCTTTATGCAGAATCCGAAACGGGTGCTTTCGCGGGATCTGATTATGGATAAAATATGGGGTTATGATTATAGCGGTGAATCAAATGTACTTGAGGTATACATAGCTATGCTACGTCAAAAGACGGAGGAGCATGGCGGTAAACGCCTCATTCAAACGATCCGGGGTGCCGGTTACATTCTAAGAGGTGACAACTAACATGTCTATAAGATTGCGGCTGACTGCTTGGTATTCAGGGATTTTGGCCGTTATGCTGCTGGCCTTATCAGCCGCAATTTACGGTTTTGTCTATTTTAATACGTATGGGGACTTGAAGGATCGCGTACAAAAACAGGGAGAGCAGCTCGTATCCAATCTTAACCCTAATTGGGCGTATGACGGTTCGTTGCAGAGTGTGAGTATAAACCCTTTCTTTGGTAACAAACTTGAGGAAGCTAATATTCTGGTGCAAACCTATATTTATAATAATAAGAACCTGCAAAAGTCAGAGAATATGCATTATCTAGATCTCCAATTCGATGTTCCAAAGCAGGTTGATATAGAAAAAGCTCATGGGTTTATACAGACTACGCTTGGCGGATATCATTTGATGATTTATCAGCTGCCGATATATGACTTGAATAAGAGCCCAGTAGCGCTTCTGCAGGTGGCAACACCGTCAAATTCAGAAGATATGCTCATGGAAAGGCTTAAAAATATCCTGCTAGTCGGCACATTTGCAACTCTAATTGCGGCCTTTACCTTTGGACTGTTCTTAGCCAGAAAAGCGATGAGTCCGATCGGCAAGGTTATTGAGGCCGCAAATGGTATTCAAACAGGGACAGATTTAAGCTCCCGTATTGAATATGATGGACCTCCAGACGAAATAGGAAGACTTATTGAGACCGTTAACAGTATGCTTGGGCGTATGGAAGGATTCTACACAGAGCTTGAGGATTCGTATGCGGCTCAGCGTCGTTTCGTATCGGATGCTTCACATGAGCTGCGGACTCCGCTCACAACCATTCGCGGGAATATCGATCTGCTGCAAAAAGTATGGGAGATGGAGCCGGGTGAAGGGAAGATGAGCGAGGCTGAAATTCGCCAGCTCTCCATGGAATCGGTGAAGGATATCGCGGACGAGTCTAAGCGGATGAGCCGACTGGTAGCGGATATGCTCTCTCTTGCGCGTGCTGATACAGGGCGAACCTTCGAGATAGAACCCGTGGCATTGGAACCAATGATGACTGAGATTGCTCGTCGGGCGTCTTTCCTGCCTCGGCAAGCGGAGTGGGTTACTGGAGATATGTCTGCTTTAAATGGGAAATATGTTGTTGGGAATAAAGATTATTTACAACAAATGTTGTTTATTTTCATCGACAATGCTTTTAAATACACACCTTCTGGCGAGGTGAGTTTAGATACGATTTTCTATCAGAACCAGGTTGGTATTCGGATCACCGATACGGGTATAGGTATGGATAAAGATGAGGTTCCATATATTTTCGACCGTTTCTATCGTGCAGATGAATCACGTGGAATTACAGAAGGGATTGGGCTTGGTTTATCCATTGCGAAGTGGATTATTGACGAACATGGTGGGTCTGTGGAAGTTGTTACTCGTCAGGGTGAGGGAACTACTTTTGTGATCTGGCTTCCGCTTCTCTTTGCTCCACCGCTGGAATAGGGTATAATTTAAAGTGTGTCCTATTACAGAAGTCAACGAAAGCAGAAAGTTGGTGAAGTCATGGAAGTCATTAAAATTTCTCCCCGGGGATACTGTTACGGAGTCGTCGATGCAATGGTAATGGCAAGGCAGGCTGCGCAAAATCTCGATCTTCCCCGGCCGATTTATATACTGGGCATGATTGTTCATAATAGTCATGTCACAAATTCGTTCGAAGACGATGGCATTATTACCTTGGACGGTCATAATCGTCTGGATATTCTAGATCAAGTAGACAGTGGGACTGTTATATTCACTGCTCACGGGGTTTCACCTGAGGTGCGTAAGATGGCAAGGGATAAAGGATTGACTACGGTTGATGCGACCTGTCCTGATGTCACCAAGACCCATGATCTTATTCAGGAAAAAGTAGATGATGGCTATGAGGTCATTTATATCGGCAAGAAAGGCCATCCGGAACCGGAAGGTGCTGTTGGTATTGCTCCTGAGCATGTGCATCTGATTGAAAAAGAAGATGAGATCGCCACATTATCCATCCCTTCTTCACGGATTGTTATTACGAATCAGACTACTATGAGCCAGTGGGATATTAAACATATCATGAAAAAGCTCCTAGAGACCTTCCCGGGTGCCGAAGTGCATAATGAGATATGTATGGCTACTCAGGTGCGTCAAGAGGCTGTAGCGGAGCAGGCGGGCCAGTGTGATCTATTGATTGTCGTTGGTGATCCGCGAAGTAACAATTCTAATCGTCTGGCACAGGTGTCGGAAGAAATTGCTGGAGTTCCTGCTCATCGGATTTCTGATGTGTCTGAACTGAACACAGACTGGCTGAAGGGTGTAAATATTGTGGGTGTTACTTCTGGTGCATCTACACCTACCCCAATTACCAAAGAAGTTATTCATTATTTGGAACAGTATGATTCCGAGAATCCTGAGACATGGGAGATCAAACGTACTGTAAATATGGCGAAGCTACTTCCTCCGGTTAAGAAAAAGAGTGCAAGTACATCATAATCGCTGTAAGCGAACTTATATATTTGAATTGTGACAAGAGCGCGTAACCTCGTCTATCGAGGTTACGCGCTCTTTTTATATGAAGCAAGCGGTTTCATCTTATTAATCAGGAAACAGGATTGACGGTAAAGGATTTTTAGAGTAAAATCGCTTTATTGATTAAAAGCATAAAAGCTTAAAAGCTTAAAAGCGAACACGCGTCGTAGTGTGAGTGTATTTAGCGGAATTATTATAAATTTTAAGTGTAGAGAGGAAGTTATTAAAATGATCGTCATTACATCCAATCAAACGCCAGAAGAGCAGGTTAAAGATATTATTGCAGTTATCGAAAGAGAGGGCTTGCAGGTACATCTCTCCAAGGGTGCAGATCACACCGTTATCGGTTTAGTAGGAAGTGTCACACCTAAGCTTGCAGAGCATTTGCGGCAAATGAAGGGTGTGGAGAACGTCGTGAAAATCTCCAAGTCCTATAAGCTAGCTAGCCGTGATTTCCACCCAGAGGATACCATTATCGATATCAAGGGTGTAAAGATCGGTGGCGAGAATCTGGTAATCATGGGCGGGCCTTGTGCTGTGGAGTCACCAGAGCAGATTGATGAGATCGCTCGTCTAGTTAAAGCATCAGGTGCTCAGGTACTGCGTGGAGGCGCGTTTAAGCCCCGTACAGGTCCTTACAGCTTCCAAGGTGTAGGTGTAGAAGGTTTGACGATGATGGCTGAAGCAGGAAAGCGTCATGGCCTGTTAACCATTACAGAGGTTATGACACCAGAGTATGTGGATATTTGTGCAGAACATGCGGATATCCTCCAGGTAGGTACACGGAACATGCAGAACTTTGATTTACTGCGCAAGCTGGGTACTTGCGGAAGACCGGTCCTTTTGAAACGTGGCTTCAGTGCAACTTATGATGAGTTGCTCAATGCAGCGGAGTACATTTTGGCCGGCGGAAATAAGGATGTAATGCTCTGTGAGCGTGGTATTCGTACATTTGAGACTTATACACGTAATACACTGGATCTATCGGCTATTCCGGTTCTACAAAGCTTAAGCCACCTTCCGGTAATCTCTGACCCCAGTCATGGTACTGGACGTCGTGAATTAGTTGAACCTATGGCCAAAGCATCGGTTGCTGCTGGTGCGAATGGTCTAATCATCGAAATGCACACAGATCCGGACAATTCCATGACAGGTGACGGTGTTCAATCGTTATTCCCTGAACAGTTCGATAATCTGCTTAAGGATCTAGAAAGGCTTGCTCCAATTGTTGGACGTAAGTTTTCAACTTCGCCAGAAACAGTTTCGGCGCTATAATATGTAAGCATATCGCTACCTTGGAAGCCCTCTAAACCCGCGCTATAACGGGATAGTTGGGCTTTTTTTCTATTGGATAAGTTAGAAATGTTATGAATATTAACGAAAATAATGGATTTCACGAAAGCGTTAGAATATCTTACATTGCTGAAAGAAATACCTGACATAAGCATTGACGATGTTAGGTATGAGATTTATAATGACGACAGCAAATAAAAATGAAACAAGAACATTTGCATACTGTGAGGGGCTTAATGTTCGGAACTTGGGGGAGGAAAAATTCATGTCGGTTGAAAAAGTGTTGCAAACAATTAAAGAAAACAATATCGAGTGGGTAGATTTTCGATTCGTAGATTTAGGTGGCCGTGCTCACCACATTTCTCTGCCTGCTTCTGAAGTGGAAGATGAAACTTTTGTAAATGGGGTAGCATTCGACGGTTCTTCCATCAAAGGATTCCGTGGTATTGAAGAATCAGACATGGTTATGATGCCTGATCCGAACAGTGTGTTCATTGATCCGTTTACAGCTCATCCAACGCTGAACGTAATGTGCGACATTTTCACTCCTGATGGTGAACGCTATGAGCGCGATCCTCGCGGTATTGCTGTGAAAGCTGAAGAATTCCTGCAGAAGAGCGGAGTTGGAACATCGGCATTCTTCGCACCTGAGTCTGAATTTTTTATCTTTGATGATGTTCGTTACGAGAGCGGTATGAACAGCTCCTCATTCTTCGTAGATTCTGAAGAAGCGGCTTGGAATACGGGTCGTAAAGAAGAGGGCGGCAACCTGGCATTTAAAGTTGGCGTTAAAGGTGGATATGTACCTGTAGCACCTGTGGATTCCCAACAGGATATCCGCAGTGAAATGTGCCGTCTGCTTGCTGAAGTTGGACTACGCATTGAGCGTCATCACCACGAAGTAGCCACTGCAGGTCAAGCGGAAATTAACTTCCGTTTTGATACCTTGAAGAAAACTGCTGATAATCTCATGACTTATAAATATATTGTACAAAACACTGCACGTCAGTACGGAAAAGTAGCGACTTTCATGCCAAAACCACTGTTCGGTGATAATGGTAGCGGAATGCACGTACACCAATCCATCTTTGATGGAGACACTCCCTTGTTCTACGAAAAAGGCGCCTATGCTAACTTGAGTGAAATGGCTCTTCATTATATTGGTGGTATCTTGTACCATGCACCAGCTCTGATCGCTTTGACTAACCCAAGCACCAACTCCTTTAAACGTTTGGTTCCTGGTTACGAAGCACCGGTTAACTTGGTATACTCCAAAGGAAATCGTTCTGCAGCAGTTCGTATCCCGGTAGCAGCTGTGACACCAAAAGGCTGTCGTATCGAGTTCCGTACACCGGATTCCACGGCTAACCCTTACTTGGCATTCTCCGCCATGCTGATGGCAGGTCTGGATGGAATCAAGAACAAGATCAACCCACAAGAACTGGGTTACGGTCCTCTGGATAAGAACATCTATGAATTGTCCGATGCAGACAAAGAAAAGATCCGCAGCGTTCCAGGCAGCCTGGGCGAAGCGCTTGATTCTTTGGAAGCTGATTACGAGTTCCTTACTGAAGGCGACGTATTTACTAAGGACTTCATTGATAATTATATTGCTCTGAAACGTTCCGAGGCTCAAGAGGTTGCGATTCGTGTTCATCCACATGAATATTCTCTGTACTTCGACCTGTAAGATTGCTTAGATAAATAAAGCTTAAACGAATAAAGGTGTTCCGAAGCCATGGGAAGGGCTTAGGGACACCTTTTGTGTTGTTTAGGATATCTTTGGCCATTGATATGGCTACGGATATCCTCTTTTTTTGCTTCAGGGCTATACTAAACCCCGCTCAGGAGCGCCACAGGATTCTCTTATGATGAGCTCAGGCTCGACGCTGAAAGAGCTTGTGCCTGATTGATTGTTTATTAGATCATACAGCATTAACGCGGCTAGACGGCCGATTTTATCTTTATTTTGTTTAATCGTAGTTAAAAGTGGTGTTGTGTAATTGCAGGCTTCGATATCGTCACAGCCAATAATCGCGACGGTTCCAGGAACAGTAATAGCAGATTCCTTTAGGGCACGCATAGCTCCAATAGCTAACTGATCAGAAGCCGCGAATATCGCTCTGGGCAAGTTTCCATTTGAAATCATTCTACGCATGGTCTCATAACCGCTGGCTTCAAAGAAGTTGCTGCCGTTTAAGAACCAGTTTTCGTTGATCGGTAGTCCTAAATCTTCAAGTGCTTTGCGGAAACCACTTTCACGTATATTGGAGATTTCTGACTCAGAGGAGCTGCCGATATAACCAAGTTCTCGATAGCCTAATAAGTAAAAGTGTTCGACTACCTTGGTAGACAACTTAAAATTATCAGACATGATATAACCCGAATTGTCGCCTGACAGCTTTAAATCTACGCCGATGCATGGGATAGAACTATTATCCAATTCGCTGATGGAGGTTTCTAGCTCTTGTCCGGTAATAAGTAGGCAGCCATCTACATTAAAATGCAGACAACGGGCAAGATAATCATTAGTATCGCCACTTTGAAATTTTTCGTTAGAGAAAAAGATCAGGTCGTAACCTAATAGTCCCATTTGTTTTTTGAAGGAATTTAGGACTTCGATGAAAAAAGGGTGGGTAAAGTCAACGTTCAGCATTCCTGCAAAAATAACACCAATTAGATTCGATGATTTTGTAGCTAATGTTTTTGCTGAATTGGAGGGAGTATATCCGGTTTCCTTTATGATTTGTTGTACCCTAGTCTTGGTGTCTTCCGAAATATCGCTGTAGTTATTTATGATTTTAGATACTGTCGAAACAGAAACTCCAGCTATTTTCGCTATGTCTTTAATGTTATAGGCCAACTTTGGTCCTCCTTATAATGCGAAATACTCTATAATCTATGATAAATGTATAGTTGAGTTAAGCTTTTTATGGATTTTCAAATATGAATTGCGAAACGTTTTCGTAAATGATTTTATAATTATATAGGTAGATAGTCAATGGGATCTTTGGTGTTCAAATAGAAAAATCCTTGATTTAAAGGGCTTTTTGAGGATTTTAGTTCAAGAATTGTTCAAAGATAAAGAATAAAAAAAGTCTTTACAAAGATAAATAACGATGTAATAATAAAAACAACGAAACCGCTTTCTGTATTATAATCACTAAAGTTTCGTAATTTCAGGAATTAAGATGGTGTTTCGTTAAAAGGTCATACAAATCATCTGGGGGGTAACAAAAATGGTAAAGAAGCTTTCTGCGGTATTGTTGAGCTCAGCGCTAGTGCTCTCATTAGCAGCATGTGGAAGCGGCAACAACACAAATGATGAGGCTACTTCGGGCAACGGAACAAGCAAGCCCGCAAATGGTGAGAAAAAGGTTATTAAAATCTTGCACTGGAAACAAGAAAACATTAACAAGGTCATTACAGACATTAATAAGAAGTTTGAAGAAAAATATCCGGAATACAAGATTGAATACACGACGACAGGTCCGGATGATGAATTTAAACAAGCACAAAGAGCAAGAATTACAGCTGGTGACGTAGACGTCCTTGCCGATTTGTCCGGTATGAGATTGTCTCCGAAAGATTGGACACCAGGTGCGAAAGTGCCAGACTGGCAACAATGGATTGATTCCGGTTTGATTGCTGATCTGAGCAACGAATCTTTCGTTAAAAACTATAATGCGAATGATATTGCCAAAGCGGGTACTTACAACGATAAAGTGTATGCGATCCCAACCGGTAAAGTAGCGATGTCAGGTTTCTTCTATAATAAAGAAATTTTTGAACAAAACGGTTTGACTGTTCCAACAACATGGACAGAGTTCATCAGTGTTTTAGATACTTTGAAATCCAAGAGCATTGTACCAATCGTAGTGGCTGGTAAAGATGTATGGCCTTTGAAACTGCCAGTGTTCGGTTTGCAAGCTAAGATTCTAGGTGGCGGCGACCAACAAAAATGGATTGAAGGCGTTTGGAAAGGCACTTCGGCGTTCAACGATGCTGAGGCTGTAGAAGTATTGGATAAAATGAAGACCCTTCAAGATAACTACATCATCGATGGTTTCTTGGGTATTGACTATGCAACAGCACCTTCGTACTTCGCAACAGGTAAAGCAGCTATGATTGCTGACGGTACTTGGGATGCACCTACAATCGCTGCGGCAAATCCTGATGTGAAATTTGGATACTTCCCAATCCCAGCTACTGAAGATGCTGCTAAGAACTCATCTCTTGTCGGTAAGTACGATGTAACTTGGTATGCAGCAGAAAAAGGTCCGAACAAAGAAGGCGCTTTGAAATGGCTGGAATTCTTCTCTGAACCAGAAAATTACACGGAATATGTTAAGGCTGCCGGATTTGTACCCACACAAGATAACATCGCAACTGGCAGTGACTTCATTGATAACGAACTTGCCCAATACATGGCAGAAGACTTTGAACTTGCTTATGAAATCATTATGATTAACCGCGACAATGTAGGCGAGCACATTGCTGCTGAAGGTGTTCATACTGAATACCTGGCACCAGGCGGCGAATTCAAAACTGCTAAAGAACTTGCAGATGTACAACAAAAAGAATGGGAAGCAGCAGCTCCTAAATAAGCTGTTATTCCAATAAACAGACATCAACAACATACTGTGCACCATCATGTACTACAACATCGGGGTCTGTTCGTACAGACCCCGATCATTTTATTGAATTAGGATTGGGTAGGTGAGAGAAATGTATCCGTTCGGAAAAGGTATAAAAAGATATTTACCGCTTCTGCTGCTTATGATTCCATTATCGTTGTACGTTATTTTTTATTTTGGACCCTCTATGATGACGGTCATTTATTCATTTACAGATATTACTAACGTTCCAGGAAGCAAATTGAATTTCGTAGGCCTTGACAATTATTACAGTGTTTTTAACTCCGGAAATTCAGGCGAACGATGGGATTCCATTATACGAACAGTTTATTTCATGGTCATTGTTACAATCGTACAAAACGGTGTCGGTCTCCTTATGGCCGTAGTTATTAATCAGAAGCTGAAAGGCGATTATTTTTATCGCGCAGTTTTCTTTTTGCCGGTTGTGCTCGGTGTATCGGTAGTTGCACTGGTATGGGGCTTGATGTTCGATCCGCTAAGTGGTCCCGTAAATCAACTGTATGATTCATTGTTCGGATATAAAGATATGTTCTTTGGAAGCTTCACCCATGCGTTTGGTTATATTATATTTACGCAAATTTGGATGTACATGGGTTACTCCATGCTGATTTTCCTTGCAGGACTTCAATCCGTACCGAAAGATCTGTATGAAGCTGGATATATTGATGGAACCACGAAGTGGCAATCTTTTAAAAACATTACGTTCCCGCTTATTGCACCATCGTTCACCATTAATATTATTTTGTCCATTATCGGTGCGATGTCGACCTTTGATATTATTCTCGCAACTACGGACGGTCGCTTTAACACAAGAACGATGGCTTATGACGTGTATAAAGAGACGTTCCGTGGTTCTCTCCAGATGGGACTTCCATCCGCGCTTTCTGTGGTGCAGTTCCTTATGATTCTGGTCTTCGTTGTATTTGCAGTAAAACAAATGCGTAAGAGAGAGGTGGAGTATTAATGAAAGATTCCAAAACCGCCAAAACTCTCTCCTATATTCTGATTGCAGTATTGCTTGTTTTGTATATCATGCCACTATTGTTTGTAATAAACATTTCATTTAAGTCTTTTTCGGACTATTTGCTAGACCCGATCGGACTTGTGAAAAGTATTCAATGGGATAATTACAAGGAAGCTTGGTTAAAAGGTAATTTCTCTAATTATTTCATTAACAGTTTGCTGTACACTGTTGTAGCAACAGTGCTAACACTTATCGTTTCGTTATTCGGAGCTTTCCCGGTGGCGAGAAATTATGTGAAGTGGAGCGGTTTTATTTATTTGTTCTTCTTGATGTCACAGTTCTTGCCTAACCCTATGGTTGCACAGTTCAAATTGATGCTTACCATGAAACAAGAGCTTGGATTTGTGGGCTATGATACGAAGCTGGGTTATATTCTCCTGAAAACAGGAGGGACAGGGATCGTCTTCATGATGTTCGTAGGTTATATTAAAGGGATCAGCCGTGAGATGGATGAAGCTGCCGGTATGGATGGTGCTGGGTATATGCGGTATTTATTCCAGATCATTATGCCACTGATGAAACCTGTTATCGCAACAGGTGTTATCCTGACGGCGATTACGATTTGGAATGACTTTGTAGGTCCAATCATGTATTTGCCAAGTCCGGAACATTATCCAATTACCTTCGGGCTTAAAGAATTCCGCGGTCAATACGGAAACAACTGGCCTATGTTGGCGTGCGGTATCATGATCGTATCTGCACCCCTTATCGTCCTGTACACCTTCATTCAAAAGTATATCGTTGACGGTGCATTGGCAGGTGCGGTTAAAGCTTAAGTAGATGTGTAAATGAGAGGATGGGGACAATGGACCGCAAAAAAATTCAAGGCTTTGAATTCACCGGAAAGGATGGGGAGTTCAAGCTTCAGCAACCGGATCATAGTAGTTTCTTATACTTCCCTCTAGTAAATGAGGGGGGAATGATGTCGACTGTAACCCCGAAGCTTCATGGTCAGGCGACGACTGGTCATAATACATTTTTAACACCGCCCTTATCTGTTGAAGATTTGCATAATTCACGCGCCTCACGTAATTTCTGGGTTTACGTCGAAGGCAAAGGTGCTTGGTCTGCAGCTGGAAACTCTGCTAAGCAAAATGCAGCGTTCTACACCTCATCTGCTGATGATGCAGTACTTGAGGCTGGATTCCTATGGCATCGTGTGACTCGCAGCAACTCTGAGATGGGTGTCAATGCTGAGATTACCAGCTTCGTACCTAGCGGTAATGATAAGGTAGAACTTATGAAAGTTACGTTGACGAATACGGGAACAGAGGAGCTTACTCTTACACCAACGGCTGTAGTTCCCTTGTATGCCCGTTCCGCAGATGATCTGCGCGATCACAGACATGTAACCTCCCTGCTGAACCGGATTTACACCTCAGCTTATGGTGTTGAGGTTCAACCTGCACTATCTTTCGATGAGCGTGGTCATCGCATTAATCACACTTCTTACGGTGTATTTGGTGCAGAAGGTGATGGCAGTCAGCCTGATGGTTTCTTCCCGATTCAAGAAGAATTTATTGGTGAAGGTGGAAGTCTTGACTGGCCAGAAGCTGTTATTCTGAATGCTGCGCCAGAGATTGGTAAAGGTGGCGGCGTGGATAGAGAGGGTTATGAAGCCGTTGGTGGTCTTCGTTTTGCTTCAATTACCTTGTCTTCTGGTGCAAGCCATTCTTATGTCGTAGTTATGGCAATTGATAATGATAGAATTAACGTTGAAGCGTTGATGAGTAAATATGGTACATCTGAAGCTTTTGATCATCTGCTAGAGGAAACTAAAGCGTTCTGGGCAGACAAAGTGAATATGGTTGAATTTCATACCGGCGACTCGGATGCAGATCAATGGATGAAATGGGTAACCATCCAACCGGTCCTTAGGAGACTGTATGGTAACTCCTTCTTACCGTATCATGATTATGGAAGAGGCGGACGTGGCTGGCGAGATCTTTGGCAAGACTGTCTGGCACTGCTCATTATGGAGCCTGCCGAAGTTCGTAGCCTACTCTTCAACAATTACGCTGGTGTGAGAATTGATGGCAGTAACGCAACCATTATCGGTCAACAGCCAGGTGAATTTATCGCTGACCGTAACAATATCCCTCGTGTATGGATGGATCATGGGGCATGGCCGTTTTTAACAACGATGCTCTATCTGGATCAGAGTGGTGATCTTGATTTCTTGTTGCAAGAACAGACTTATTTCCGGGATACTTTTATGAGTCGTTGTAAGGAACGTGATACTTCATGGAATACCTCTGTAGGCAGTGATCTTAGAACAGCCTCTGGGGAAATCTACAAAGGTACAATTCTGGAACATATTTTGCTGCAAAATCTAGTTCCATTCTTTAATGTAGGGGAACATAATAATATCCTGCTCGAGGGAGCGGACTGGAATGATGGCCTCGATATGGGTGCGGATCGCGGAGAGAGTGTAGCATTTACATCTTTCTATGCTAGCAATCTATTGGATATTTCTCGGGTGCTGCGTAATCTTAAGACTTCCAAAGGTCAGGAAACTGTTGAATTAGCGGAAGAAATGCAGCTACTGCTGGATACTCTTAATGAGTCTGTGGATTATGGTTCTGTATCAGGTAAGCAAGAGAGATTGGATCGATATTATGCTGCCGCACCAAATAAGGTGAGTGGAGTTCGTGTATCTCTCGATATTGATAAAGTAGCTGATGATCTGGAGCAAAAAGCGGAATGGTTATTTAACCATTTGCGTAGCAACGAGTGGGTACAGAGTGAGAATGGTGATGGCTGGTTTAATGGTTATTATAATAACGATGGTGAACAGGTAGAGGGTGAATTTTCTGAAGGCGTTCGTATGACGCTAACGGGTCAAGTGTTCCCGCTTATGGGTCATGCAGCGGCTCCGGAGCAAATTCCACACATTATAGCAGCTGTAGATCGTAATCTATTTGATGATAAGATTGGATACAGGCTTAATTCCCGTTTCGGTGGGATTCAGCAAAATCTGGGTCGTGCTTTTGGTTTTGCTTTTGGCCATAAAGAAAATGGGGCCATGTTCAGTCACATGACCATCATGTATGGAAATGCGCTTTACAAACGTGGTTATGTAAAAGAAGGTCATAAGGTCCTTGAATCTCTTTACAGCTTGAGTACAGATTTCGAAAAAGCGCGTATCTACCCAGGTATTCCTGAATATATTAACGAGCAAGGCAGAGGGATGTACACGTATCTAACAGGCTCTGCAAGCTGGCTCTTGCTGACCATGGTCACTGAAGTATTCGGTGTGAAGGGCAAGCTGGGCGATCTATTGCTAGAACCTAAATTAGTAAAAGAACAATTTGATTCTGAGGGCAAAGCATCCATTAAGACAATCTTTGCAGATCGTGAATTTGAAGTGGTCTATAAAGCCACAGGAAGCTTTAACTTCGGAGAGTACCAAACACACTCCGTTACGTTGAATGGCAGTGAGGTGACGCTGCAGCGCGGCTCAGGAAGTGCGATTATTCCACGTGAAGAGCTACTTGCTCTGCAGAAAGAGAAGCTTCACGTGATTGAAGTGACTCTGGCGTAATCATAACAAGATTTTATTAAAGACGTCTGCACCGTTATGAATAGCGGCTGCAGACGTTTTTTTGAAAGTTATAAAAACTAAGGTTCTTCATAAATGATATAATGGGACTAATTTACTTATTTGTTGAATGATTGAAAGGGGTTTGTGAGGGATGGGGTACAGGCTTTCAAATGGCGTATTATCTGTGGATATCGCTGATATTGGTGAAGATTATAAAGGGACTCGTTTTGACTGGACGGGGTTCATCACACAAGTTACGTTAGAAAAGGGTAACCATACGTTTTGTGTGCCAGAGAGCTTGAAAGAAGGCGAAGGTACTGGTGGAAGTGGACTATGCAACGAGTTTGGCATTTCCCGGGCAATTGGGTATGATGAAACGCCGATCGGAGGCTGGTTTCCAAAGCCCGGAGTCGGATTGTTACAAAAGCTGGATTCGCAGGGCTATAGCTTTCATAGCAAGTATCCACTAACTCCCTTTGCTATTGATATGGAGGTTAGGGTTGATTCGGTTACATATACTGTCCAGCCGATGGAAAGTAACGGATACGCAATGCTTTTGACCAAAACGATCTCTATAAAGAACGATCAATTGAAAATTGCATATGAGTTGCATAACAAAGGGGATAAGCCAATCCAAACAGAGGAGTACATCCACAATTTCGTAGGGATTGATGGCTTGAACATAGGTTCGGATTTTGAATTGCGTCTCTCGAATGGGCTCAAAATAGAAGAACCGGAATCTCAATATACGAATAATTTACTAGAGGTATCTGGTAATACACTTACTTGGTCAGAAGAGCCAGACCGATCCTTTTACTGCAAGCTGAGTGGCTGGGGAGGCCCGGAGGCTGAGTTCAATTGGGAGTTGGTCCATAAGCCTAGTGGAACAGGAGTGCGCGAGAGCGGAGATTTCCCGGTAGCACGAATGGCGCTATGGGGAGAACGCCATGTGGTCTCACCTGAAGTTTTTGTGAACATTAGTCTTTTACCGCATGAAAGCAAGTCCTGGAGCCGAACTTATCATTTTTTCACATCCTAATAAGCAGCAATCAAAGCTTTTATGTGAATAATTATACTTGCTGGTGTGTGAGATTATTGCTATCATAAGCGATATCCATATTGATAGGAGAGAAAGGGTGGGGAGTAGTTTTGAATAAGAGAGCATACAATTTTAATGCCGGACCGGCAGCGTTGCCGCTTACGGTACTGGAACGCGCACAAGCGGAGTTTGTTGATTTCCGAGAAAGTGGAATGTCTATCATGGAGATGTCGCACCGTGGAGCAATCTACGAATCCGTGCATAATGAAGCGCAGGAACGTCTGCTTTCGCTCCTCGGCAATCCGAAGGGCTATAAGGTATTGTTCGTACAAGGTGGAGCAAGCACACAATTTGCAATGATCCCTATGAACCTGATTTCCGCAGGCCAAGTAGGTAGCTATGTTATGACAGGTAGCTGGGCAGATAAGGCTTATAAAGAAGCTAAATTGGTAGGGGGCGCTCATGTTGCTGCTTCTTCCGAAGACAAGAAATTCTTAGCTATACCTGAATTGAGTTCGATTAAAGCTGCGGAAAATGCTGCCTACCTTCACGTTACTTCCAATGAGACCATTGAAGGAACACAATATGCAGAATATCCGGATGCTGGCTCGATTCCGCTCATCGCAGATATGTCCAGTGATATCCTTTGCCGGCCAATCGATGTCAACCAATTCGGAATGATCTACGCTGGAGCACAAAAGAACCTTGGTCCTTCCGGTGTGACTGTAGTTATTGCTAAAGGGGAATTACTCGCAGAATCACCTTCTAACATTCCAACTATCATGCGTTACAGCACTCATTACAAAAATAACTCTCTTTACAATACACCTCCATCTTTCTCTGTATATATGGTTAACGAAGTATTAAAATGGATTGAGGAGCAAGGTGGTCTTGCTGGTATCCATTCCAAGAACCTTGAAAAAGCGGGTCTATTATATGATCACATCGATGGAAGTGACGGCTTCTACAGTGGGGTTGCTGAGAAGAGCAGTCGCTCCATTATGAACGTTACCTTCCGGATGCAATCGGAAGAACTCGAAAAACGGTTTGTTAAAGCTGCTGAACTGGAAGGTTTTGTCGGCTTAAAGGGACATCGTAGTGTGGGTGGCTTGCGCGCTTCCATTTACAATGCAGTTCCTTACGAAAGTGTTAAAGCACTTTCTGATTTCATGAACCATTTCCGGCAAACTCAAGGTTAATGAACTCTATCGTAAACCTTCCGCCTATGGGTGGAAGGTTTTCAGTTTGTTTGGAGAAGCTATGGTTATGCACTAGAGTAAAACATCTGGCTATTAAAGCCTTTAGAGAGGAAGGAACCCTATAATGGCACTCCATATCGTATTAGTTGAGCCGGAAATACCGGCCAATACTGGAAATATTGCGCGTACCTGCGCAGCAACAGGCACTCATCTTCACCTGGTTCGCCCGCTCGGATTCCGTACAGACGATGCTACATTGAAAAGAGCAGGATTGGATTACTGGCACGCTGTTAACATTGAATACCACGACTCTTTTGCTGAGGTACTTGAGAAGTACAGTGAGGGACGTTTCTTTTACGCAACGACGAAAGCAGAAAAGAGATATAGCGACTTTGATTTTCAAGATGGAGATTTCTTTGTTTTTGGTAAAGAAACGAAGGGGCTTTCTGCTGAAATTCTGGAAGCGGGTAAAGAAACAAAAATGCGCATGCCGATGAGTGATGCAGTGAGATCGCTGAATTTATCGAATTCTGCGGCTATTATTGTATATGAAGCCCTTCGACAGCTGGATTTTCCTAATCTTGTTTAGAAAAAAGACATTTTTTTGTTTTTTTTCAGCAGGATTCGACATTTTAATAACGAAATATAATGAATGAGCCGAAATATATAGTAGCTACAAATTATTAGTTGAACAGGAGAGGTGTACGTTAGATATGAAACCTGCTGGTGTAGTTCGCAAAGTGGATCAGCTGGGTAGAATTGTTCTGCCTAAGTCCCTGCGTAAAAGGTATCAGATGAATGAAGGCGACCCGGTTGAAATTTTGGTACAGGGTGACCATATCATCTTGGAGCGTTACCGTCCAAAATGTGTTTTCTGCGGTTCAATGGAAGGTGTGAGTGAATATAAAGATCGTTATATTTGCGCTGCATGCCTCTCAGAAATGACGCAATTGCCAAGACACGCCTAGGAAGTACATATTTACACATTTAGAATTCTGACAGCCTATAGTTTTCTAAACAAAGAAACTGTCCCATTCGTAGACTTCTTCTACTTATGTGGCAGTTTTTTTGTTTCAGGCTTATAAAAAAATGCCTCAGAGCCAAGTGGCTACTGAGACATTTCTTGCTTATAGACCTTTTGTTTTGTCGTCGTTGTAAGATGAGGTAAGGATGCCGACCATAAATAACACAAATACGATAGTTACGATCCAAAAGGTTAATGAGAACGACATACTGGCACCTCCATTAGCAAATGTATTCGTTATCAAGATTATACCCTGCAAATCAATAAAAATAAACGCAAATGTGATATGTTGCATAGACATTTTACTATAATCATTCGAAAAACAGGAAATTTGTCGGTACAGCTCTAAGATTTCCGTCTGAGGGCTTGTTGACTACTCTTCCGTTGAAGATGAGCGATGACGATCCTCCGCCATCCAGATTATAAGCATCCATGACGCCCATGTTATATAGCTTGTTCTGAATTTCCTCTAGCCGGGCACCAGAGCTGCCAAGCTCATTATAACCATCCGCTACAAGGATGAGAAGCTGATCATCTTTATAATTACCGATTACTGTACGTGGCGCCCGATTGGGGGACGTTTTCCACTTTTCCGGGATCGGTACTTTGACGTTGTTCTTAAGTAGAACAGGCACAAAGGTTGCACCAAATACGGGTTCGAGTTGATCTAACTGTGCACGACTGTAAAATTTCCCTCCGATTAACTGTCCGGACTTGTTCAGACCTACGAAGCTGAGATCCTTGAATGTCGGCTCGAAACCATTGAGGTACTTTCCATCAACCACAGTAGTACTTAAGGGATAGCGTTTTCCGGCTTTATCCGCAAAGCCTCCAGCATTAATACCTGCAATAGCGCCATGACTTTGTACAGCGTGCATTGTGGTTTCTGCGCCACCAGTAGCTTCTTTAGCAAGACTCATCTGCATCGCGGTTGGATCCTTCAATTTGATCTTCAAAGCATAGGCCTTATAGTTACCTGGATTCAGCTTATACAGCTCGATTCTAATCCGGTCGCTGCTAAGGACCTCAGAAGGTATTCCAAGCTTGGCAGATATCCGGCGGTTATAGATAAGCTCAGGACGGCTCGCTTGATTCTTCGCTGTCTCGACCAACTTATTCATAGCAGTAGTGGTTCCTTTATATAGCTTAGCGCTAGCGCTGACTGCATCTATGGTGTAGGATGCAGTGCCTTCGGCTAGGGTTAAATCCTTTTTTAGGACAGCTGTTTCATTCAGAGGCCCTGAGATAGGTGCGAATTGTCCTACATCAAGATCCAGCTCGAGCGGTGGTCGATACCACCACATACATATCAGTAAACCTAAAAAAGGTGCGGTTAGAAGCATAAAGAAACGGTTCACTCTTTTGACTGGTGTCATCATTTAATCAGATCCATTTCTTTCTTCAAAGCTTCTAACTGTTTGCTAACCTCGCTCAATTGCGTATATAGCTTGTTACTATTGTCTGTTTTGGCACTTGCATTATCTTTAGTGAAGGTTAATAGTTCGTTAAAACTTTGCACTGTATTCTGCAATTCCTTCACTTCTTCAGTGAGAACGGCAATTTTCGACTCATAGTCGGTCTTAAGAACGGTAAGCTGCTGCTGGCTCTGATTGCTAAGTTCGCTCAGCACTTGCTGCTTTAAATGGTTTGTGTAGCTGTATACAGCATATACACCCATTCCAATCATCACGATCCAGAACAGTAAAAACCATTTTACGGAAGAGCCGCTTCTCACAGCAGCACGGCGCGAGTGTACCGGGGACGTTTCCGCTAGCGGTTGCATTTGATCACCTCGGGTTGGTCTTTTTTTCAAGTCCCCATTCTATCAGACTTTGACTAGTTTCGCAAAAATGTAAGAGAGTGTGAAAACTAGAAAAAGTAATTGCATCCTATTAAACTACTGCGATACAATTTCTATAGATTGGAATTTCTGATAGACGTACTCAAGGTAACCAGCGAGAGAATAAACGAACAAGTCATCATACTTCCTTGCTTGCGTTTAAACCGGAAACGCTGCGGCGCTTTCCTTTCTGGATGATTATATAAAGCAGGAGGTCTGGGCATTAATGATGAAGGTTTGGCAGGTGGTTATTGTGGGGTGTCATCCTACAAGTATGCTGGGGACAAAATTGATTTTGGAAGAGGGAGGAGAGCTTAAAGTTCTAGGAATGTATTCAACTTGGGACGAAGGCGCTTCCATCGTAAGGGAAAAGAATCCCGAGCTAGTGCTGGCAGATTATCATATGCCTGAAGGTAATATTGAGAGTGTGCTGTTAAATATGAAAAAAAGCTCACCAAACTCACATTTTGTCGTGATGACGGATGAAGACGGCAGGGATCTGCTACAGCCCCTCATAGAGCTGGGAGCCAGCGGGATATTCTCGAAAGGAGCTTCTCCTCATCAGCTTTTACAGCTGATCCTGGGTTTAAGAGTAGGTTTTCTTTCAATGCCGCTAGAATGGATAGAAAAAGGATCCTGGCCGATTTCGACGTCTAAAGGGCTGGATGATGTTCTTCAATTGACGCAGACAGAGATGTTTATTATGGAGCGAATCGTTCAGGGGATTACTTATGATAAAATAGCGCTTGAAATTGCAGTAAGTCGCCGTTCGATTGACAATTACCTGCGCAAAATTTATGTGAAGCTTGATGTTTCGACGCGAGCGCAAGCCATTGAGAAATTTGCTCTATTTTCAAGACAAAACAGGCAAATCTACGCATAACCCAAGCTATACGACATAATGAAGGTAAAGGCGGAATATTCTTGAAATAGAAGAAAGCATATCACGTTAAATGGATAATGGTTCTCGAAGGAGGATAACTTAGCCATTTCTACTTGGTACTAGGGAAGGGGGATTTCGCATGCTTTACCAATTTTCTGCTCGCGCGCACACACTGCTATCGTCACCGCTTCTAAGTATTCGCACCCAAACACGGAGAAGCTCCATGATATCGCTTGCTGAAGAATTACCAGCGGAAGAACTGTTCCCATTATCGCTGCTTGCCGAAGCAGCCTCTACGGTGATATCTGCAGATGCAGGAGCACTTCAATATGGTGATCCTGCAGGGTATGGTCCACTTCGGGAGTGGCTTGCCGGGGATTGGCTCAGAGAAAAAGGGGTAACTGTTACCGAGGGTGGAGTTCTGCTAACAACGGGGAGCCAGCAAGCGATTGATTTGTTATCGCGGGTGTATATTGACCCGGGAGATCGTGTATTAGTAGAAAATCCGACATCTCCAGGATTCTTGCAAACTCTTCGGATGCAGGGTGCCATCATTATTCCCGTAGAGGGTGACTTGGATGGGCTTCATCCAGATCATTTGCGGAGGCAAATTGAACTGCATAAGCCTAAGATGCTGTTCGCAACACCAAGCTTTACGAATCCAAGTGGTATCCTATGGAGCTTAGAGAGACGGCGTGAGGTGCTGGGTCTTTGTATCGCTTATAACATCCTGATTGTAGAAGATGATTCTTATGGTGATTTACATTTCCAGAAGTATGGTGAACATTGGGCCACAAGATATCCATCCTTGTATGCGCTGGAAAATATAAGTGATGGCGGACACGTATTATATATCGGTTCGTTCAGTAAGACCGTTGCGCCCGCGCTGCGGACGGGCTGGGCTGCAGGCAGCCGGGAAGTGATCGGGATGATGGCTGCTGCCAAGCAGATGGCAGACTGGCAATCGAGCGCATTAAATCAGCGGCTCTTGCATCATTTGTTGGATGTGACCGCTTTTGATCTTCGTGAGCATATTGCGCAGCTGAACCGAGAATATAATACCCGACTGAAATTAATGGTTGAACTGCTAAAACGTCCAGCTTGGAAGGGAAGCTCCTACGACCTGCCGTCAGGAGGTATGTTTCTATGGGTATCTCCACCGGAGGGAATGGATGTTATGGCACTGCTAAAATGTGCGCTAGGTAAGGGAGTGGCATTTTTGCCAGGACCGTTATGTAGTGTCGATGGCAGCGGAAATCACATTCGTCTTAATTTCAGCCATCCCGGCAGGGATGAGCTGTTACTCGGCATGAATCTGATGAGCGAGGCGGTTAAGGAGTTCACGGTTCGGAGTTAGGTGGGTGCTGATTAAGGAATCTGATGGCTCGGACGTATAAAAGTAACGAACAGGTTGATGAGCGGTCATATGCGCAGATAGAAGTGTGGGCAGATGAACTGGCAGATCAATGTATGACACACCCTGGAAGTCATAAAGGACAGAGTGGTGCATTAGGCAAGGAGTAGAGTGCGGGGGAGGTCATTATAGGTGATTTCTCCCTATAACTGGCTGATTTATATTCTGGAATGGAGATTATAGGGAATCTCTCCCTATAAATTTCGGAAAAAGCCCTTTTTATGGAGCAATCTATGCATTTATAGGGAGGAAATCCCTATATCTCGGTTTTTAGCGCGTATATTGAGGAATTATAGGGATGATTTCCCCTTAATCCAACTTCTCACCTTGAGATTAATGCTTCGAAGGTAAGTTCTGTTTCTATGGCTTAACGGATTGGAACACAAAAAGCATCCCGTCGATGGGATGCTTTTTGATGTTACCTAGACATTGTTACGTGTGCATTAGAATAATAAGTTTAAAGTCCGAGTAAATGATTAGAACCTGATTAAAAGACGAAAATCGAAGTGAAAGATCAAAATCGAAGT